>PKZO01000044.1 GCA_003133125.1 Acidimicrobiaceae bacterium
TGTTGTAGATCGCGCGGCCGTGCTGAATCGCCACGACGCGTCGCGTCGTGAAACTGCGCCCGTCGCGGATCCGGTCGACCTCGTAGAGGATCGGGATGCGCGGATCGCCGGGACGAAGGAAATACGAATGCAGGGAGTGAACCTTGCCGTGTTCGACCGTGCGTCCCGCCGACATGAGCGCCTGGGCCGCGACCTGGCCGCCGAAGGTGCGCTGGCGCTCTTCTTCGGGATGCTTTCCCCGGAAAGTATTGACCTCGATGGTCTCGACATCAAGGAGATTCACAAGGAACTCTAAGGATTCGGACATGTCTCCATTGTGTCATCCTTCGACGCCCTCCAAGGGTGCCCACTAGGGTGGTGACCGTGCCGAAACGATTACGTGACCTGAGTGCATGGTCACGAACGCACCAGGGCAAGAAACTCATCCGCTACTCATTGAGTTCGGTCATCACTACCGGCGTCTCGCTCTCGGTTATCTTGATCACCTACGGATTCAAGTGGATCCACGGCATCATCGAAGCGACGTTGTTCGGTAACGTCGTCGCAGTCATCCCGTCGTACTACCTGAGTCGCGCCTGGGCGTGGGGCAAGCGCGGCAAGAGCCACTTTCGCCACGAAGTCGTGCCCTACTGGGCCATGGCCTTCCTTGGTATCGCATTCTCGCTCTTGGGTGCCACCTACACCAAGCATCTCGTGCACACGCACCACTGGGGCCATCTCGCCAATACAGCGTTGGTCGGTGGCGTCAACGTGCTCAGTTTCGCCATCTTCTGGGTCTTGAAGTTGTTGGTCTTCAACCGAATCTTCCATACCGACAAGCTGCACGACATCGACGAGCGCCTCTCGGTCGAGGAGGGTTCCGCGCGCTAGTCGCGGAAGTTCGTGAATTGCAAGGGGACCGCGAGGTCGGCCTCTTTGAAGAAGGCGATGGCCTGCTGAAGATCGTCGCGTTGCTTGCCCGTGACCCTCACCTGATCACCCTGGATCGACGAACTCAGGTTCTTCAGTCCGAGTTCTTTGACCATCTTGTTGATCTGCTTGCCAATGTCCTGGGAGATCCCCGCCTTGAGCGACACCTTCTGGCGTGCGGCACCGTGACTCGCCTCTTCGACCTTTCCCGCGTCCAGGGTCTTGAGCGACACCGAACGTTTGACCATCTTCTCTTCGAGTAGTTGGTACAACGCGCGCAACCGGTCCTCGGTCGAGGCCGAGAGGGCGAGTTCCTTCTCGCTGAATTCGATCTTGGCGTCGGTCCCCTTGAAGTCGAAACGGGTCGAGGCCTCGCGGTTCGTCTGGTCCACGGCGTTGCGGACCTCTTGCAGGTCGATCTCAGAGACGATGTCGAAACTTGGCACGCTACGAATCTAGGGCCTACCTCATTGGAAGTGGGCGGCGCGTGGACAGTAGGCTTGCCGACGGGTCGGTGCCCGAGCGGCCAATGGGATCTGGCTGTAAACCAGACGGCTTTGCCTACGGGGGTTCAAATCCCTCCCGACCCACCATGGTCAATTCAGCGCGCAGCTGGATTGGCCATGCCTCGATTCGCACTCGAGGACTACGGTTTTGCAGACGAAGGCGAAAGGAGTGCAGTGGGTCGACTGAAGTCCTTGGCGAGTGCGGTTCGGCGCAACTACGAACGAGTCGCCAGTCGCTTCGAGACCGGGGTCCAGATGCTCGAGCATCGCTATACCCCGCTCGGCCGCTTCACGCCTGGGCCCTTTGAGGGGTGGTCCTTCCTCTGGCAGCCCGCCGCGCTCGGTTTTCTCGCGATGGTCTTGATCCTCTCGGGCAGCTCGTTCACCAACTCACCCTTCAAGTTCAATTACCCCGGCACCTGGTTCTTCGGCGAACCCGTGTCGGCCGTCGCGGGCGTGACGAGCGAGACCAAGTACCTGCTCTCGATCGTGCTCGTCTACGGGGGATTGTTGTTGCTCATGCGCGTGTGGCTTCGTCTCGCCGAGGTGATGAAGTTGCACCCCGGCGCGTCACTCAAGTCGCTCTGGTGGATGCTGTTGCTCTGGGCCTCGCCGATGATCATCGCACCGCCGCTCTTCTCTCGCGACGTCTTCAGTTACGCGGCCCAAGGCGAGATGACCAGTCACGCCATCAGTCCCTACTTGTATGGCCCGTTCTCTTTGGGTGCGGGTCCCTACGTCGCTCCGGTCGATCCGCTCTGGGGTAACACGCCCGCCCCCTACGGACCATTCTTCTTGTTCCTTGACGGCACGATCGACAAGATCACGCGACACGACCAACTCGCGACCGTCGTCGGACTGCGATTGCTCGAGGTGGCGGCCGTGGCGATGATTGGTTACGGGGTCGTGTTGCTCGCGCGCGGCATGGGTCGTGACCCGGGCGAGGCGTTCGTACTGAGCGCGATGAACCCGCTCGTGCTGCTCACCCTGATCGGTGGCGCGCACAACGACGCGATCATGGCTGGTTTCCTCGTCGTGGGCATCGCCCTGGCCGTGCAGCGACATCCAGTGTGGGCCCTCGTCTTTTGCTCGTGTGCCGCCGCCATCAAAGCGCCGGCGGCCCTGGGCATCGCCTTCGTCGCCTGGACCTGGCTCGGTCCTCGCGCGAGTGAGCGAGAACGACTAAAGCCCATTGGTATCGCGGTCATCGTGGCGAGCCTGACGCTCGGCTTTTGGACGCTGCTCGCCGGCTTTGGCTTCGGTTGGGTGCGCAACCTGCTCTCGAATGGCACCGTGCGTTCCTGGGCCGCCCCCGCCACGGGTGTGGGCATGGCGATCAGTAACACGATGCACGCGCTCGGATGGCACTCGCTGGGTCTCGCCTCGGTGCTCTCGGTCACGAGGTTCCTTGGCCTGATGGTCGCGGTGTGCTGCGCACTCTGGCTCTTGTTCAACGGCGAGCGTCGTGGCTGGGTGCGCTCGCTCGCGGTGGCGTTGTTGCTCTTCGTCGAACTCGGTCCCGTCGTCCAGCCCTGGTACCTCGCCTGGGGACTGGTGCTGCTCGCGGCGAGTTACCAGGGTCGCGAGCACTTCTGGCTGTTGGCTTTATCGATCACCGGGCCCTTCATTGGACTACCGGGCGGGCGACAGCTCCTCGCGGGCCTCGTGCACTCGAATCCCTTGCTCATCGCCCTGGCGGTCGCGGTGCTCGGGGGCGTGCTCGTGCTGCCCATGGGTCGCTGGACTCAGTGGTCGTGGCCCGAACAAGAGATCGAGGTCTCGGCCTAGTTCTGTCTCGCGCGCACGACGTACTGGTACTCGACCACGTCGAGCCAACGACCGTGCTTGCGGCCGACTTCGATCTCGGTGCCCACGAGGGTGAAACCACACTTCTCGTGCAGGCGGATCGAGCCCTCGTTCTCACCCACGATGCGCGCGATCAGGGAATGGAAACCCGACTCGCCCGCTGTCGCCATGAGTTCGCGCAGCAGCGTCTCGCCCACGCCGCGGCCGCGCGCGCGCCGGTGCACGTAGACCGAGTTCTCGACGGTCGTGGCGTAGGCCGGGCGATCGCGAAAGGGCGAGACGAGCGCGAAACCGAGGATTCGTTCGCCCCGCGCTCCGAGTTCTCCCAGGTCGTCTTCGTTGTTGAGCGCGACGATGCAGGGGTGGGTGTTGAGATGCTTGAGGATCCAGTCCTCCTGGTCCTCGAGCGAGCGAGGCACCAGGTCGAAACTTACAGTCGTTTCAACGACTTCGGGGTTGTAGATGTTCATGAGCGCGGCGGCGTCGTCGACCTCGACCAAGCGGGTTCTCATGAGAGACAAGGGTACTCTCGTCGGGTTGGAACGGGACCGTAAAGGGCGAGTAGAATTCGCCTCCGTGTCGCTTTGACACGATTGCCCTCTTAGCTCAGTGGTAGAGCACTTCCATGGTAAGGAAGGGGTCGTCGGTTCAATCCCGACAGAGGGCTCGCCAGGCGGCGTAGCTCAGGTGGTTAGAGCACACGGCTCATAATCGTGTTGTCGCGGGTTCGAGTCCCGCCGCCGCTACCAGGCAGGGCCCTTGGCCCGCGAGTGAGAAGTACCGAAAAGGAGAACGATGGCAAAGAACGAGAAGCGCGTGCAGGTCACCTTGGCCTGTGAGGACTGCAAGCGCCGCAACTACATCACCATGAAGAATAAGGTCAATCAGCGCGAGCGCATCGAAATGTCCAAGTACTGCCAGTGGGAGCGCAAGCACACCCTGCACAAGGAGACTCGCTAGAAGGTCCGTCGTAGGGGGTGGTAAGATTTATCTTCCCTACGGCCACCCGCCCGAAAAGGCGGTCCGTCCTTAGGGCAGTGGCTCAATTGGTAGAGCACCGGTCTCCAAAACCGGGGGTTGGGGGTTCGAGTCCCTCCTGCCCTGCTCGAGGTGACGTAGCACGCAGTACCGAGGTAACAACGAGAGAAGTGACATGAACCGCGAACAAAAGCGCATGATGCAGCGACAGGGTCAAGTAGGTGCCGACGGCACCTCCGGCTCGCGACGCACATCGGCCCAGGACGTTCAGCGTCGTCGTGGTCAGCGAACCAAGCCCGCTCAGTTCATTCGCGAAATCCGCGAGGAGATGCGTCAGGTCTCCTGGCCGACCCGACCCGAGGTGATCAACTACACCACCATCGTGTTCTTCGTTCTCGTCTTCATGACATCCCTGATCTTCGGCCTGGGCTACGGCTTCTCGAAGTTCGTCACCTTCCTCTTCCAGAAGTAAAGAACGACCATGAGCGACATCGAAACCACCCACCACGACCACGAGGTCCACGACGACGAAGGCGCCGAGGAGATCCTGGACGTCACCATCCTCGAAGACGGGCTCGACGAGGAGCCCTTGGTCGAGAGCGCCTATGACCGTCCGGGTCGTTGGTACATCGTGCACACCTTCGCGGGCCACGAACAAAAGGTCATCGGCGCGCTCAACAACATCATCAAGAGCCGCGAATTGACCGACAGCATCTACGAGATCTACCTGCCCGAAGAAGACGTGACCGAGTTCAAGTCCGGCAAGAAGGTCACCGTCTCTAAGCGCATGTTCCCGAGCTACCTGCTTATTCGTTGCGAGCCGGACCCCGAAGTGTTCTACGTCATTGGTTCAACGCCAGGCGTGACCGGGTTCGTGGGCGCCGAGAAGACCAAGCCCACTGCACTCACGCGCCGCGAGATCGACAACATCATCCGCCCCCAGGTCGAAGGCGTCGAGCAGCCCACCGCGAAGCGCCGCATGCCGACCCATGAATTCGAGGTCAACGACACCGTCCAGATCAAGACCGGACCGTTCGCTACCTTCTCGGGCCACGTCGCCGAGATTAACGAGGACCAGCTGAAGGTGAAGGTGCTGGTCGACATCTTCGGTCGCGAGACCCCCGTCGAACTGGACTTCACCCAGGTCACGAAGCTCTAGAGAACGCTTAAGGAGAGAACTAATGGCAAAGAAGATTGTGGCAGTCGTAAAGATTCAGCTCGAGGCTGGCGGGGCGACCCCTGCGCCGCCGGTGGGTACTGCGCTTGGACCGCACGGCATCCAGACCATGGAGTTCTGCAAGCAGTACAACGCCGCCACCGAGTCGATGAAGGGCACGGTCATCCCCGTGGACATCTCGATCTACGAGGACCGCTCGTTCACGTTCGTCTTGAAGACCCCGCCGACGCCGGTGCTGTTGCGCCAGGCGGCGGGCGTTGCCAAGGGCGCCAAGCTCGCCGGTCGCGAGACCGTCGCCACGGTGTCGATGGACCAGATCGAAGAGATCGCCAAAACCAAGCTCAAGGACCTCAACACTGACGACCTCGAGATGGCCAAACTGCAAGTCGCCGGCACTGCCCGTTCCATGGGCATCTCGGTGGCGGGCTAGGAGAGAATCATGAAGCACGGCAAGAAATACGTGAACGCACTGGCCCAGGTGGACCGCGAGGAACTCCTCACGATCGCCGAGGCCGTCGAGAAGGTGAAGAATCTCGCGACCGCGAAGTTCGACGAGACCGTCGAGCTCGCGATCCGTCTCGGGGTCGACCCTCGCAAGGCCGAGCAGATCGTGCGTGGCACGATCTCGCTACCCGCGGGCACCGGCAAGACCAACCGCGTCGCGGTCTTCGCTGCGGGCGAAGCGGCGCAGGCCGCTCGTGACGCGGGCGCGGACGTCGTGGGCGCGGACGACCTGGTGGCCAAGGTCGCCGGTGGGTTCCTTGACTTTGACATCGCCATCGCGACCCCCGACCTCATGGGTCAGGTCGGTGGACTCGGGCGAGTGCTCGGTCCGCGCGGACTCATGCCCAACCCCAAGACCGGCACCGTGACAATGGACGTCGCCAAGGCCGTCACCGAATTCAAGGGTGGACGCGTCGAGTACCGAACCGACAAAGTCGGCAACGTCCAGTTGCGCGTCGGCAAGGTGAGCTTCAGCCGCGAGGACCTCGTAAAGAACGTCCAGGCGGTCGTCGACGAGATCGTTCGCGTCAAGCCCGCCAGCGCGAAGGGCCGCTACGTCATGAGCATCACGGTCTCTTCGACCATGGGACCCGGGGTCAAGATCGACCCGGCGCGCACTCGTCACGAAGAGGACGTGCTCGCCAGCGCTTAAGCCGTTTTGACCGGGCTCTGAGCGGTCGCTACGATGGAACCTCGCACGAAGTCAGTGCAACAGATGTAACAGAAAGCCGAAGACATCCGGTGTGGGTAACCACTTAAGTGACCTAGGTCAGCCTGACGAGGATTTCGAGTCCGCGCGAGCGGCTCGTGTGCTCGGTTGTCCGAGGCCAGATCCGGGCAAACCGGTGAAGGAGCAGCATGAGCAAGATTCGCCCCGACAAGGTCGCCACCGTCCAAGAGGTCAAGTCCAAGGTCGACGGCACCTCTACGGCCGTCGTGACCGAGTACCGCGGCCTCACCGTCGCCGAGATCTCCACGTTGCGCAAGCAACTGCGCACACTCGGGGCCGACTACAAGGTCTTTAAGAACACCCTCGTGCTTCGTGCCATCACCGGTACGACCTTCGAGCCCATTGGTCAGTTCCTTCAGGGTCCCACCGCGATTGCCTTCGTCGAAGGTGACGTCTCGGCGGTCGCCAAGGCGCTGCGTGACTTCGCCAAGGAGTCCCCGAAGCTCGTCGTCAAGGGCGGCGTCGTCGACGGGAAGGTCCTCTCCTTTAAGGAACTGACCGCGCTCGCGGACCTGCCGAGTCGTGACGTCCTGCTCGCCCAACTCGCGGGCCTCCTCGCTTCGCCACTTCGCACCATGGCCGGTCTGCTTAAGGCTGTCCCGCAAAACTTCGCCTACGGCCTTTCGGCCCTTCTCGAGAGCAAGGGTGGCCACGTCCTTCCCGCCGACGAGAAGGTCGAGGAGGTCGCCGAGACTCCGGCCGGGGTCGAGGAAGCTGCACCCGCAGCGAGCGACGACGCCGCGGCACCTGTCGCGGAGGTCGCGGAAGAGACCGAGGCCCCCGTGGCCGAGGTCGACGCCGAAACCACCGAGGCGCCAGTTGACGACGCCGCGAGCGAACCGGCCGAATAGCCACATCAACGCAGTACCACTACGAAGTAAAGAAAGGAATCACCATGGCTGGAACATTGACCAAGGAACAGATTCTCGACGGCATCGCTGAACTCTCAGTGATCGAACTGAGCCAACTGCTCAGCGAGTTCGAGGAGAAGTTCGGTGTGACCGCGGCGGCTCCCGTCGCGGTGGCGGCTCCGGCCGCCGCGGGCGGCGGCGCTGACGCTGGCGCCGGGGCCGAAGAGAAGAGCGACTTCGACGTCATCCTGACGGCGGGCGGCGACAAGAAGATCCAGGTCATCAAGGAAGTGCGTGCACTGACCAACCTGGGCCTGAAGGAAGCCAAGGACCTCGTCGACGGTGCCCCCAAGCCCGTGCTGGAGAAGGTTTCCAAGGCCGACGCCGACAAGGCCAAGGCTGCCCTCGAGGCCGCTGGCGCGACGGTGGAAGTCAAGTAGTACTGGTTTTTCAAGGAAATACACCCCGACTGGGCCGCCAGTCGGGGTGTATTGCTTTTCGTGACAAAGACTTGACCTCGGCCCATAAACTGCCTAGGGTGACTTCAACCGCTGTAGCGGCTGCGCCTCTCGATCGGGAGCGCCAGTTGCGCATCGCCTGTTGGAGCCACTAACATCGAATAACCGTGCTCCTGTGTTCTACTTCGTCAACCCTTGACGCCGTCCTGCCGCTGGTCATGGGAAAACCTGTAGTAGCCACCCACTTACACGGAGGATTGTCCGTTGACGTCTCGGTCCATTAGCCCGGAGCGCTTTAACTTCTCGGCATTGGGTGAAGCTTACCCACTGCCTAACCTTCTCGAAATTCAGCGGGATAGTTTCGACCTCTTCATGAAGCAGGGTCTGCGCGAGGCTTTTGAAGCCCTGTCGCCCATCTCGGACTTCACCGGTCGTCTCTCGCTCGAACTCGAGTTCGACCCCGATGACGCGGACTTAAAGAGTCCGCCGAAGTTCACCGTTGAAGAGTGCCGCCAGCGAGCGACCACGTACTCCCAGCCGATCTTCGTTCGCGCTCGATTCCTCAACTCCGAGACCGGCGAGATCAAAGAGCAGACGGTCTTCATGGGCGACTTCCCGATCATGACCGAACAAGGGACCTTCATCATCAACGGCACCGAGCGTGTCGTGGTGTCCCAGCTCGTGCGTTCGCCCGGCGTGCTGTTCCAGCCCGGCAAGGACGAGAAGGTCGCCTTCGAGGGCACCATCCACCCGAGTCGTGGTGAGTGGCTCCAAGTCGACCTCGAAGAGAAGAAGAACAAGGCCGCCAACGCCGGTGCGCGCATTGCGCGCAAACGTCGCATCTCGATCTTCACGCTGCTGCGCGCGCTCGACACGTCGATGGACGAAGGCTTCTTCCAGAGGTTCGTCGCGCACTTCGACTTCCTCGAGGACCAGTTCCACGCCGACTGGAAGAAGGCCCACCTCGAGATCACCAAGCACATGGATAAGTACAACTTCGAGGACACCCCCGAGAACTACTTGCGCGCGAGCCAAGAGACTGCGTGGCTCGAGATCTACCGTCGCGCGCGTCCCGGTGAAGTGCAGACCGTCGAGGCCGCTCGCCAGTACTTCGAGGGTGCATTCTTTTCCGAGAAGCGCTACGACCTCAGCCGCGTCGGCCGTTACAAGCTCGACCGCAAGCTCGGCAGCGAAGTCGCCAAGAACCTCGAGTTGTTCGGCGACCTCTTAGAGCGTCCGAACCCGAGCCTGCACGTGCTCTCCAAGGCTGAGGTCTTAGCTACCGCGACCTACCTGCTCAACCTGGCGCGCGACCGCACCGCCAAGGAGACCACCTACCACATCGACGACCAGGACCACTTCGCCAACCGCCGCATCCGCAGCGTGGGCGAACTGATCCAAAACGCCCTGCGTACCGGTTTGTCGCGCATGGAACGAGTCGTGCGCGAGCGCATGAACACCCAAGACGTGGAAGCAATCGCGCCCCAGACCCTGATCAACATCCGTCCCGTGATGTCGGCGATCAAGGAGTTCTTCGCGACCTCCCAGCTCAGCCAGTTCATGGACCAGAACAACCCCCTGTCGGGCCTGACCCACAAGCGCCGTCTCTCGGCGCTGGGACCTGGTGGTCTGTCGCGCGAGCGCGCGGGCCTCGAGGTTCGTGACGTCCACTCCTCGCACTACGGGCGCATGTGTCCGATCGAGACCCCCGAAGGTCCCAACGTGGGCCTCATTGGCTACCTGGCGAACTACGCGCGCATCAACGAGTACGGCTTCATCGAGACGCCCTATCGCGTCGTGACCGGTGGCAAAGTCACCGGCGAGGTCCGTTACTTCACCGCCGACGAGGAAGAGCGTTACGTCATTGCCCAGGCGAACACCGAGGTCGACGAGAACGGCACCATCAAGGCCGACCGCGTCCTCGTGCGCCGTGGCCCGATCGGTACCGGTCTTCGCGTCGGTGCGTCGAACAAGTCGTCCTCCACGACCTCTGAGATCGACTTCGTCAAGCCCGACGAGGTCGAACTGATGGATGTCTCGACCAAGCAGATCATCTCGGTCGCGACCTCACTCATCCCCTTCGTCGAGCACGACGACGCCCAGCGNNCCCTTCGTGGGCACCGGCATGGAAGCGCGCGCCGCGCTCGACTCAGGTGACGTGCTCATCGCCGAGGGCGACGGGGTCGTGCGTTCAGTCTCGGGCGACCGCATTGTCGTCGAGTACGAGAAGGACGTCACCGACCGCTACGGCAAGACGCTCGGCAAGAAGCAGTACAACCTGAACAAGTTCCGTCGTTCGAACCAGGACACGTCGATCAACCAGAAGCCCCTCGTCTTTGGTGGCGAGACGGTGACGGTGGGTGACCTGCTCGCCGACGGCACCAGCACCAGCAACGGTGAACTGGCGCTGGGTAAGAACTTGCTCGTCGCCTACATGCCCTGGGAGGGCTACAACTACGAGGACGCCATCATCTTGAACGAGCGTCTCGTGCGAGACGACGTTCTGACGTCGATCCACGTGAAGGAATACGAGATCGACGCTCGTGACACCAAGCTCGGTGCCGAAGAGATCACCCGCGACATCCCGAACCTGCCCGACGACATCCTGGCGGACCTGGACGACCGCGGCATCGTGCGCATCGGCGCCGAGGTCGAGCCCGGCGACATCCTCGTTGGTAAGGTCACCCCCAAGGGTGAGACCGAGCAGTCGCCCGAAGAGCGGCTACTGCGCGCGATCTTCGGTGAGAAGGCGCGCGAAGTGCGTGACACCTCACTGAAGGTCCCCCACGGCGAGTCCGGCAAGGTCATTGACGTCAAGGTCTACAGCCGCGACGAGGACCACGAGATGCAGCCCGGCGTGAACCAGTTGGTCAAGGTCTACGTGGCCCAGAAGCGCAAGATCTCCGAGGGCGACAAGCTCGCCGGACGCCACGGCAACAAGGGCGTCATCTCTAAGATCCTGCCCGAAGAGGACATGCCCTTCATGGCCGACGGAACACCCGTCGACATCATCTTGAGCCCCCTCGGCGTGCCGAGTCGAATGAACGTGGGCCAGGTGCTCGAGAGTCACCTCGGCTACGCGGCGCGTTACGGCTGGGAGGGCATCGCGGTGAACCCGGCGGTGGGAACCTCCGGTCACCTCGACCAGCAGGACGCCGCGACGCGCCCGTACCGCAAGACCCGACCGCGCACTGAACCCGCGGTCTACGTCGCCACGCCGTCCTTTGACGGCGCGCACTGGGACGAGACCGAGCGAGCCAAGGACAAGCCGACCATTCAGCACACCTTTGCGACCCTCAACGTCGACGGCGCGAACGGCAAGCGACTGCTCGCCGGGGACAACGACGGCAAGGTGACCCTGTACAACGGTCGCACAGGCGAGCCCTACGACAACCCGATCTCGGTGGGCTTCGCCTACATTTTGAAACTTGCCCACATGGTCGACGACAAGATCCACGCCCGTTCGACCGGTCCGTACTCGATGATCACCGCCCAGCCGCTCGGCGGCAAGGCCCAGTTCGGTGGACAGCGTTTCGGTGAGATGGAAGTCTGGGCCCTCGAGGCCTACGGCGCCGCCTACGCGCTCCAGGAACTGTTGACGGTCAAGTCCGACGACATGAAGGGCCGCGAGCGCGCCTACGAGGCGATCGTGAAGGGCCAGAACCTGCCCGAGCCGGGAATTCCCGAATCGTTCAAGGTTCTCATCAAGGAAATGCAATCACTCTGTTTGAACGTGGAAGTGCGCGACAAGGTCGGCGCCCACGTGGACCTGGCGGACACCGAAGAGGACTTCTTCTCGGTCACGCGCGAACTCGGTATCGACATCAGTCGACCCGAGCGCGGCAGTGACGAAGAGGACGCTCGACGCGCCGCCGAAAGGAAGTTGTCATGAGCCCGCTCGACGTAAATCAGTTCGACGAGCTGAGCATTGGACTCGCCACCGCTCAGAACATTCGCAGCTGGTCCTCGGGAGAAGTGAAGAAGCCCGAGACGATCAACTACCGAACCCTGCGTCCCGAGAAGGACGGGCTCTTCTGCGAGAAGATCTTCGG
>PKZO01000025.1 GCA_003133125.1 Acidimicrobiaceae bacterium
CTCGCGCGCGAGAGTGCGACGTCCTTCGTTGAGAGGGTGCTCGTGAAGGAACTCGCGACTCGTCACGTCGTGGTGGGTGAGGACTTCCACTTCGGACACGACCGCCAGGGCAACGTCGAGCTGCTCGAAGAGTTGGGCTCGCGTCTTCATTTCGTGGTGCACCCCGCGCCGCTCTTCGGTGACAGTTTTCGTTGGAGCTCGACGTCGGTTCGCCAGTCGCTCCAGGCGGGTGACCTCGCGGCGGCGAACCAGATCCTCGGACGCCCCTTTACGTTGCGCGGCGAGGTCGTACACGGCGACGCTCGTGGACGAGAGCTGGGCTTTCCCACGGCCAACCTGCGGTTCTCGGAGCGTCAGTTGGTACCCGGCATTGGCATCTACGCGGGCGCCGTGCGGGTCCAGGGCGAGTGGTGGGCGGGTGCGGTCTCGGTGGGCACGCGTCCCCAGTTCTACGACGACGGTTCGGTGCTCGTCGAGGTCCATCTGCCAGGATTTTCGGGCGATCTCTACGGATCGGTGCTCGACGTGGCGTTCCTCGAGCACCTACGTGGCGAGATGACCTTTGGTGACGTCGCGCAGCTGACTGACCAGATCGAGCGTGACGTCGAGCAGACCAGGACGATCTTTGGGGATTTTTCGCCCTCCACGAGCGTCCTGCTAGGATGAATACTCGGTCAGCGACGCTGATCATGTGGGTCGTCAAGTGGGCGGCTCGCGCCAAGACCCCCGACTCATAAGGCACATACGTTATGGCTGAGAAGCAGCAGATCATTAAGGACTTTCAGGCTCACGCCACGGACACGGGCTCGCCCGAGGTCCAGATCGCGATCTTGACGGACCGGATCACGCACCTCACCGAGCACCTCAAGACCCACAAGGGTGATCACCACACCCGCCGTGGGCTCATGAAGCTCATCGGTCAACGTCGCCGTCTGCTCGATTACGTGCAGCGCGGCAATGTCGAGCGCTACCGCGCTTTGATCGGTCGTCTGGGCATTCGTCGCTAGCCGATACGTGCGTCGACGCCGTTGACGCGCACAACATATCCGAGGCCTCGGAGGCCAGTGGGGAACAGTCGCCTTGGCGAAGGTTGCCCACTGGGATCCGGGCGGAGTGTTGCTACACACAAGGAGATTCCATGACTGACGCAATCCGCGTAAGTAGCCCAATCACGGGCACCGACAAGACCTTGAGTTTCGAAGCAGGTCACCTCGCACAACTCGCCGACGGGGCGGTACTCGCTCGCATCGGCGACACGATGCTCCTGGCGACCGTCGCCGCGTCGCGAGGCGTTCGCGAGGGCACCGACTTCTTTCCCCTCACCGTTGACATTGAAGAGCGCGCGTACGCCGCGGGAAAGATCCCCGGGGCGTTCTTTCGCCGCGAGGGCAAGCTGTCCGACCAGGCCATCCTGATCTGTCGACTGATCGACCGTCCGCTGCGTCCCTCGTTCCCGAAGGGCTTTCGCAACGAAGTCCAGGTCGTCGGCACGATCTTTTCCGCCGACCAGGAAAACCCGCACGACATNNATCGGTGCGGTGCGCATGGCCTACACCACCGACGGGCAGTGGGTGCCGCACCCCACGTACCAAGAGGGCGACGCCGCCACGTTCGAACTCGTGGTCGCCGGGCGTGCCCTCAGCGAGTCGGTCGAATCCGACATCGCGATCATGATGGTCGAAGCCGGCGGTACGGAGGGATCCTTCGTCAAGTACGCCGACGGTGCGCCCAAGGTCAGCGAGGACGTGCTCGCCGCTGGTCTCGAAGCGTCCAAACTCTGGATCCGCGAAGCGATCAACCTGCAGCGTGAACTCGTAAGGGACTTCATCGCGGCCCGTGGTCCGATCAAGACCCTCGACTTCGTTGCCCAGCTCGATTACCAGGACGACGTCTACGCGCGCGTCGAGGCGCTCGGCGAGAGTGCGTTGGGCGAAGCGAACAAGCTCACGGCCAAGACCGCGCGCAAGGACGCGCTCGACGCCGCGACCGCCTCGATCATCGAGCAGTTGTCGGGTGAGTTCGAAGGTCGCACGAGCGAGATCAAGGCTGCGGTCAAGTCGCTCACCAAGAAGCTCGTGCGCCGTCGCATCGTCGACGAGGGCATGCGCATCGACGGACGCGGCATCACCGACATCCGTCCGCTCTCGGCCGAACTCGACCTCTTCCCGATGACCCACGGCTCGGCGCTCTTCCAGCGCGGCGAGACCCAGGTCGTGAACGTGACGACCCTGGGCATGCCACGCATGAAGCAGCAGATCGACTCGATCACCCCCGACGAATTCCGTCGCTACATGCACCACTACAACTTCCCGCCCTATTCAACGGGTGAGACCGGTCGCGTGGGTGCCCCCAAGCGCCGCGAGGTGGGTCACGGCATGTTGGCCGAGCGCGCGCTCGTGCCGGTGCTGCCGAGCGAGGAGGAGTTCGCCTACACGCTGCGAGTCGTCTCTGACGTCATGCAGTCAAACGGATCGACCTCGATGGCCTCGGTCTGCGGTTCGACGCTGTCACTGATGGCGGCGGGTGTACCAATCAAGGCCCCGGTCGCGGGAATCGCGATGGGTCTGGTCTACGACGATGGTAAGTACGTCACCTTGACCGACATCCTCGGAGCCGAGGACGCGTTCGGTGACATGGACTTCAAGGTCGCCGGAACCGCGGACGCCGTGACCGCACTGCAGCTCGACACGAAGATCGATGGTCTTCCCGCCGACGTGTTATCCAAGGCCCTTCACCAGGCCAAGGAAGCGCGTCTGACGATCCTGAACCTCATTACGAGCACGATCCCTGAGCCGCGCAGCCACGTCGCCGAGGTCGCACCAAAGATCGTATCGATGGAGATCCCGATCGACAAGATCGGCGAGGTCATCGGACCCAAGGGCAAGGTCATCAACACCCTCCAGCAGGAGACCGGTGCGGACATCGCGGTCGACGACAACGGCGTGGTCGGTACCGTGACCATCGGGGCCAAGGACGGGCGCGCGGTCGAAGAAGCGCGTCGCCGCATTGCCTTGATCCTCGATCCGCCCACCCCCGAGGTCGGCGCGGTCTATCCGGGTCGCGTCGTGAACATCGCCAAGTTCGGCGCGTTCATCAGCATCATGCCGGGACGCGACGGGTTGTTGCACATCTCTAAGATGTCGCCGCTCAACGGGGGTAAGCGAATTGGCCAGGTCGAAGACGTGGTCGAACTCGGCCAAGCACTCGAGGTCAAGGTCGACGACATTGACCCCCAGGGCAAGGTCTCGCTCTCCCTCGCGGGAGAATACGCCGGGATGACCGATGACGATGCGCCGCGTTCGCGACCCGAGCGCGGCGAACGACCCGAGCGTTCCCAGGGCGATCGCGCACCGCGCGATCGTGGCGAACGCAGCGAGCGTCCCAGCCGTGACCGAGAAGGTTCGTCGTCCGCGAAGCCGAACTCTTCGTTCGAGGCGGCCTTCGAGGCCGAACTCGCCGACGAGATCGGTGACCTCGGACCCGGCGGACCATCGTTCTCCGACGGTGAAGGTGCTGGACGTCGCAGCCCTCGTCCGCGACGTCGCTAGTCAGCCCAGCCGTGCCGTTCAGTCGAAGTGACTGGGTGGCACGGCTTTGCACTTTTTACGTAGCGTAAGAGGATGCAAACCAAGGGGCCCGACGTGACCACTCGGTGGTGGCACCTTTCAGAGCCGGACCGTTGGGCCGTGTCGCTCATCGTCGCTCTACCGTTACTGGTATTCACGATTCCGGCGTTGTTCGGTCATCCGGCGATCGCGCAGGACAACTTGATCCAGAACTTCCCCCTGCGCGTACTGGTCGGTCAACAAATCGACAGCGGACACCTGCCGTTGTTCAATCGCCTCGCGGATTCGGGCACGCCGCTACTAGGCGGCATGAACGCGGGCGCGTTCTTTCCCCTGACCTGGCTGTTCGCGGTACTGCCCGCGATCATGTCGTGGGTACTTAACCTGATCGCCGTCTACGTGGGGGCCGCTCTCGGGGTCTTTGCGTTGTTGCGCTGGCACAAGCTCGGCACGCTCGCGAGCTGCACCGCGGCGCTCGTCTACGCGTGGAGTGGCGCGATGATCGGCCAGATGGTGCACCTGGGTGTCATCCAGGGCTACGCGTTGTTGCCCTGGACGCTGCTCGCGATGCTGGCGTTGGCGAACGCGCTACGAAGCTCGAGCGAGGACTCGTGGCGACGGCGACTACGCGCGGCGGGACCCAGCGTGCTGGGTTTGAGCGCCTTGTGGGGGCTCGCCGACCTGACCGGGGAACCTCGTGCGATCGCCGAGATGCAACTGCTCGTGCTCATTGTGGGGCCGGTCGTGTTGCTCGTGCGCTCGACCTGGCAACCAATCAACTGGCGCGACCGTGTGGCGTACGTGGGTGGCGTCGCGCTCGCGGTGCTTTGGGGCGCCGCAATCGGCCTGGGTCAGTTGCTGCCGGGCTGGTCCTTTATCAAACAGTCCCAACGCACCGGTCTCACGTACCAGTGGTTCGGGGCCGGTTCGCTCTACACGAAGTGGACGAGCCTGCTCTTCGTGCCTGACCTCTTTGGAGGCAACGGTCTCTTTCACCAGCCGAGTTTCTTCGTGCGCTACAACCTGCCCGAAGTGACCGGTTACGTGGGCGTGCTCGCGCTCGTTGCCTTCTTCGCCTTCCTCACTCGATTCACCCGTCGCGGCTGGCGATCCGAGGACCGCCAGTGGATTGTCTACGTCGTACTCATCGTCGTGGGTATCTTCGCGACGTGGGGGAGCTTCACGCCCCTCGGGCACGTCTTTCGTGAGATTCCCCTTTACGGCAGCACGCGTCTGCAGAGCCGCAGCATCATCTTGGTGGACCTCGCACTGGTGGTATTCCTCGGCTGGTTCCTACAGGAGCTGGTCGATAAGGATTTCGCCGGGGCCGGCCTGCTCGAAAGACGCCGGTGGGTGACCCTGGCGCCGGCGGCGGCGACCGCGTTGCTGGCCTTTTTCATGCTGTTCTTCGGCAACGACATCGTCCAGTGGATGACCACGACAACGGCGCCGGTCGTTCTGGCGAGTTACGAGCGTCCGACGTTGCTGATTCACCTCGCCCTCGCTCTCGGGCTGCTCGCGGCCCTGACGTGGGGACTGAAGAAGCGGCACCTGGTTCGTTGGGTGACGATCCTGGTGAGCCTCGACGTGCTCGTCTTTGCGCTCTTTTGCGCTGAGGGATTTCTGCCGGGCCGGGTGAACGTCGAGCCTTCAAGGGCCCAAGCGCTGAGCGCCATCGACCCGGTGGGTCGTTACGCCCTCGTTGATCCGTCGGGCGCGAGCCACTACACCTTCGAGGATCTGGGCGCGGCGAACTTGAACGTGTTCACCAAGTTGCCCAGCGTCCAGGGATACGGATCGTTGATCGACGAGCTCTACGGCAACGTCACCCTGACCCACCCTCTCTTTGGTCTCGACGGGTGCCAGCTGGCTCGGGGCGTCTATCAACAGTTGCGTCTGTCGACGGTGATCGTGCCCATGGACAAGTTGACCACGCTGGTCACGCCGCACATGATCACGCCGCCCCAGTGCGTCAAGCCCCGACCTGAGGCTTCGATCGATCGCTACTTCGGCGAGCTCGTGCCGGTGCGCTCGATCAGCGTCGAGGGATTAAAGGGCCACGTCGTCTCTTCGGGTCCGCTCAGCGCGCAACTCTTGAACGCGAAGGGAGAACCCGAGGGCGCCGTGATCACCGAGCCTTCGAGTGGTGAGGTCACGTTCGACTTTGCGAACCAGCACGAACAAGCAGCGGGTCTCGTCATCTCTTCGACGAGCGGGATCTTGGCGGGATCGGTCTCTTTTCGCGAGGACGTCAGTCCGGTCCTCACTTACGACCTCAACACGCAATTCCAACAAGCGCTCTCGTCGTCGGCCTGGCGCAACGTCGCAACCGTGGGTTCGCTCGCGTACTTCCGTGCGACGTCGGTGCGCGCGAGCGCCTGGCTCGGCTCGCACGCGCAGAACTCGCGGATAACCAAGATCGTCAACGCGACCTGGGGAGATTCGTGGATCACCGTTACGGCGATCCACCCGACGGTGCTCAAGCGCTCAATGGCGTGGATACCTGGCTGGCACGCCACCGCTGCTGACGGCGCGACCGGTCAAGTGGTGACCCTGCACGTCGTGCGAGCGGGACTCATTCAAGAGGTGATCGTGCCGCCGGGTACGTGGCGGATCCACTTCCACTATCACGCGCCCTACATCGACGTAGGCCTCATTGGATCGGTGGGCGCCACGTTGCTGCTCGTGGGGGCGATGTGCGTCGTGCGCGGGTGGGTGCCTCGTAGACGAAAGGGTAGGGTGAACGGATGAAACGCTTGGTTATCGTGGGTGGTGCGGGTCGCATGGGTCAGGCGCTGGCGCTCGGGCTCGGTGCCATGGCGGACTTTAAGATTGCCCTGCTCATCGACGTGCGTGAACCCGCGTCGCTCTACGGTGCCACGTACGCGAAATCGCTCAGTGACAATGACGGGCTCGGGGTCGACGTCGTAGTGGACTTCTCGGCGCCCGAAAGTGTCGTCGCCTCAGCGCACTGGTGCGCGCAGCACCAGGTCGGTCTCGTCGTTGGCACGACGGGTCTCAGTGCCGAGCANNTGGGCGCGGTTCTCTCCGAGCGCTTCGCCGCTATGGCGGCGCCCTACTTCGAGCGGGTCGAGATCATTGAACTGCACCACGACAAGAAGGTTGACGCGCCTTCGGGGACGTCGCTCGCTGCGGCGCGGGCCATCAGCGACGCACGAAAGAAGGTGGGAATGGCTGCACTCGTCGATCCCACCATTCGAACGAGCGTCGCGGGCTCGCGCGGCGCGGACGTGGGTGAGGGGATCAAGGTGCATTCGGTGCGACTGCCCGGTCTCGTCGCGCACCAGGAGATCCTCTTCGGTGGACCGGGCGAGGGACTCACCATCCGACACGACTCGTTCGACCGGACGAGCTTCGTTCAAGGCGTCGCTCTCGCGGTGCGCGCGGTCAACTCGAAGCCGAAGTTGACCATCGGTCTCGATTCGCTCATTCCCTAGCGATTCGCCGTAAGGGCGGGTATTCGCGAGTGGATCGGTAGTAACTTCGTTCTATGGGTTCCACGCGATTTGGCACGGTCTTAACCGCGATGGTGACGCCCTTCTCGCCCGACGGCTCCGTTGACCTTGACGTCGCGGCCACGCTCGCCAAGTTTCTCGTCGAAGAGGGCACCGAAGGTATCGTCGTCGCTGGCTCCACGGGTGAGGGTTCGGCGTTGAGTGACGACGAGAAACTGAACCTCTTCGCCTGCGTCGCCCAAGCGGTCAACGTGCCGGTGCTCGCGGGTTCGACCTTCGCCAACACCGCCCAGTCGGTAGCGCTCACTAAGCGGGTGAAGGACACCGGGGTGGCGGGCGTGCTCGCCACGACGCCCGCGTACTCGCGTCCGAGCCAGCGTGGCATCGCGGCTCACTTCACGGCGATCGCTCAGTGCACGCCACTGCCGATCATGCTCTATGACGTACCTTCGCGCACCGGGCGCAAAGTGGCGAGCGCCACCACGATTGATCTGGTGAGAGGCATCGCCAACATCGTGGCCCTAAAGGACGCCTCGGGTGACCTAGTGGGGGCCGCGCACGTCAAGGCGGTGCTCGGCGAGGACTTCGACCTCTACAGCGGCGACGACAGCTTGGTGCTGCCGTTTCTCGCCATCGGGGCCGTGGGCGTGGTCTCGGTCGCGGCGCACTGGGCGAGCCCCGAATTCTCGAGTATGGTGCACGCCGTTGAGAAGGGTGATTGGTTGAAGGCCCAGATGTACAACGAACGACTGGCGCCGAGTTACGCCTACGAGAACACCGAGACGTACCCCAATCCGATGCCCACCAAGGCCGTCCTACGCGTGCTCGGTTTCTCGGTGGGTCAGTGCCGCCTTCCGCTCGGTGAGGGTGACGAGACCCTCGACCTCGCCGCCAGGGACGTCGTGACGTCGCTTCGGGCCCAACGTGGCTAAGGAGAACATTCGCGTCACCTTCCTCGGCGGCTTGGGAGAAATCGGTCGCAACTGTCTGGCGATCGAACAAGACGGGCGCATTGTCGTGGTGGACGCGGGACTGATGTTTCCCGAACCAACGATGTACGGCGTCGACATCATCCTGCCCGACTTTCGCTGGCTGATCGAGCGTCGCGACCGCGTCGACGGCATCGTGCTCACCCACGGGCACGAGGACCACACGGGCGCGCTGCGCTACCTCGTCAAGGACGTCAACGTCCCCATCTACGGGTCGGCGTTGACTCTCGGCTTCGCGCGTCACCGTCTCACCGAGGCGAAGCTCGCCAAGGACCTCGAGTTCATCGAGGTCCACGACCACGAGCGACGTCAGATCGGCCCCTTTGAAGTCGAATTCATACCCGTCACCCACTCGGTGCCCAGCGCGCACGCGCTCGCTATTCACACCAAGGTCGGCATCGTCGTGCACTCGGGCGACTTCAAGCTCGACCTCACACCCATCGACAACCGCCGCACCGACGTGTCGAGGCTCGCCGCCATTGGTGACGAAGGTGTGGCGTTGTTGCTCTGTGATTCGACCAACGCGGAGGAACCGGGCTTCACCGCTTCCGAGCGTTCCGTCGGTGGCGCTCTGCGACGACTTTTCCTCGAGCGACCCGAGCGGCGCATGGTCGTGGCGTGCTTCGCCAGTCACATTCACCGCGTCCAGCAGATCATCAACGTCGCGCTCGAGCAGAAGCGAAAGGTCGTTCTCATGGGTCGCTCCATGGAAGCGAACGTGAAGCTGGCGCGCAAACTCAACCTCTTGCACGTCAATACCGCTGACCTAGTGGACGTGGAGAACATCGACCGCTTCAGCCCCGGCGAGATATGCGTGATCTGCACGGGAAGCCAGGGCGAGCCGCTCGCGGCGCTCTCCAAGCTCTCGCGCGGCGACGCTCGATTCATGAAGGTAGGTCCCGACGATACGGTGATCCTCAGTTCGCACCCGATTCCTGGTAACGAGTGGTCGGTGGGCCGGGTCATCGACGACCTGCACCGTGCGGGCACCGAGGTCATCCACTCGGGCAATGAACCGGTGCACGCTTCGGGACACGCGCGCCAGGGCGAACTTCGCACGTTCCATCAACTCGTGCGACCGCGCAACTTCGTACCGGTGCACGGCGAGTACCGGCACATGGTGCACCACGCGGACTTGGCGATCTCGATGGGTCTCAAGCACAATCACGTGTTGATCTGTGAAGACGGCGACCAGGTCGAGGTGAGCGCCACGGGCATCCGTCGATCGGGTCAGGTGCCCGCGGGCTTTCATTACATCGACGGCAGCGCCGGCGATTTGGATGAACGCCCCCTCGAGGAACGCCGCATGCTCGCCGAGTACGGTCTCTTGCTCATCTCGGGCGGTATCGACAAGGACCGTGGCGTCATCGTCGACGCCATCAAGGTCACGACGCGCGGTTGGTTCGAAGGAGAGCACGACAAGACGTTGCTCGAACTCGTGACGAGCAACGTGCGCGAATCCCTCGACACAGCGCTTCGTGAGGGCGAGCGCGATCCGGTCGCCCTCAACAAGATCGCCCAGCGTACCGCGGGTCGTCTGCTCGGCCAGAAGTATCGACGTCAACCGGTGTTGCTGGCTGCTCTCGCCGTGTTTTAAAGGTCCTTCTCGGGCTCGCCGTGTTCGGCGTTGTGCCGTCCAGCGCGCCAGAACGCCTTGTGACTGAGTTGCTCTTCTTGCATTCCGCGATCAGCGAGCGCGATACCGAGCGCGCGCATGACGTGGAACTCGCCAAAGAGGTAGGCGTGGCCCTCGTGAGCGGGCATCTCGAAGGCGGCGAGACCTCCGAGCAGCCCCGCCGGGTCGTCGTAGGCGCGGCCGTTTCGCTCGACGAAGATGCCCGTCACGCCGAGGCCCTCGTCAAAGGGCGCGGTGAGCGCATCGTCGATGTCGTCCACTTCCACGACAAAGATTGCTCGGCCGGGGGTTTCGATGCTCTCAGCCATGCGGTAGAACGCGGCGAGGCCACTGGTGTCGCCTAGGAACAGGTGCCAGTCAGCGAGCGGGTCGAGGGTGATCTTGCCCCGAGGACCCACGAGGTCGACCTGGTCCCCGGGGCTGGCTTCGCGCGCCCAGCGTGCACCCGCCCCTTCGTGACCCGTGACGATCCAGAGCGTGAGCTGGCCCACTTCGTGGTCGACCGAACGCACGCTGTAGCGACGCCGTACGTGTTTTCCCTTGGCGTCGAGCAGTCGGACCATCACGTCGTTGCCCGCTACGCCCGCGAGGGTCGGGTCACCCGAGAGGACCACCTGGTGAAGGGACGCACCCAGGGGCGTGGACGAGACGACTTGGAACAACTCAGCGCGGGCGTCCAGGCGTTTCGCCAGTTCTATGGACGTGTCGTGGGGCGCGCTGAGCACCGTGACAGCCTAAGCGATTGGCTCGTCTTTCGAACTGACGTTCGGTAAGTTGGATAGTTGTGAGTACCCCACGGCACCAGAAGAAGTCGACCACCAAGTCGACGGCTCGCACGCCGGCGAGAAAGACGGCGCCTCCTCGCTCCAGCCTCTGGAAACGTCACGAGCGCGACCTGTGGATCGTCCTGTTGGTCGTGGCGGGTCTGTTCTGTCTGCTCGCGGACCTCGAAGCCCTGGGCCCGGTGGGCCACGTGGTGCTCGACGCGCTCAAGTTGGTTCTCGGCGTGGGACGGCTTTTCGTGCCGGTCATGTTGATTGGCGCCGCGCTCGCGTTGCTCTGGAACAAGATCGAGGTCGACCGCAGCCGAATCCTGTGGGGGATCGCCCTCTCGTTGGTGGGCATATGCGGGATTGGTCATCTCGCGGGCGGTCGGCCCGCTCTGCACGCGGGCGTGAAAGCGCTCGGGCGAGCGGGCGGATGGCTCGGGGCGCTGGTGGGTGAAGGGCTGTATCGCAGCATTGGCCTCGGCGGAGCGATCGTGGTGCTGATAGCCCTATTAATAGTCGCCCTGATGGTCATCACGGGCTTCGGGCTTAGGGCTCTCGCTGGGGGCATCGCACGGTTCTTTCGCGCGATTGGGGCAATGCTCTCGCACTGGTGGACGGCGCGTCCCAAGCCCAGCGCGCGGAGCCGAGAAGGCGACGAGGTGGGTTCGAAAGTGACGGGGGTCCAATCAGTGGAGGCCGCCGATTCGGCGACGCCTGCGGCCCCCGCGCCGGATTTCTACGACGACGAGTACGCCCCCGATGAAGAGCCGCCCGGTTACGAGGATGACTTCGGGCAACCTGAACACTTGTCACCCTTGCCCGTCGCGCCGGTCGCCAAACAAGCGTTGCTGGTGAGTGAATGGGTGCTACCGCCGCTCTCGCTCCTGCAACGAACCAAAGAGCAGCGCCAAGATCGAGCGGCCGTCGAGGCCTCGGGCGCCGAGCTCGTCGAAGCGCTCTCGGCCCACGGCGTAGAGACGACGCTCGTGGGCTACACGGTTGGCCCCACGGTCACGCGTTACGAACTCGAGCTGGGCCCGGGCGTCAAGGTGTCGCGACTGACGTCGCTCAACCGTGACATCGCCTACGCCATGGCGACGCCCGACGTGCGCATCCTGGCGCCAATTCCCGGACGCTCGGCGATCGGCGTCGAGGTGCCCAACCGGCACCGCACGCTCGTCGCCCTGGGGGACCTACTCTCGTCCGAAGAGGCACTGGCGGCCAGCCATCCGCTCGACGTACCCATCGGTCGCGACATCGCCGGACGCACGGTGGTCTTTAATCTCGGCGAGATGCCCCACGTGCTGATCTCGGGCGCGACCGGAGCTGGCAAGAGTTCGTGCATCAACTCACTGATCACGTCGCTCGTGATGCGCACGACACCCGAACAGTTGCGCCTGTTGTTAGTCGACCCCAAGCGCGTGGAGATGGGTCAGTACAACGNNCCTGCCGCACCTGCTCGCGCCCGTCGTCGTCGATCCGAAGAAGGCGGCGAACATTCTCGCCTGGGCCGTAAAGGAGATGGAGCGACGCTACGACCTCCTCGCCCAGAGCGGCGCGCGCGATATCACGAGCTACCAGCAAATGATCGCGCGCGGCGAAATTAGCCATGAACCGAGTACGCACGAAATGGTGTCGGGTGCGATCGAGCGAGCGACCGGTCTCGAGTCCGAACTCGATGAGTTGAGCGGCCCCGAACAGCTTCCCTATATCGTGATCGTCGTTGACGAGCTGAACGATCTGATGATGATCGCAGCGCGCGACGTCGAAGAGTCCGTGGTGCGCATCGCCCAGATGGCCCGCGCGGTGGGCATCCACCTGGTACTCGCCACCCAACGGCCCAGCGTGGACGTGATCACGGGTGTGATCAAGGCGAACATCCCCAGTCGCATGGCCTTTGCGGTCTCCTCGCTCGCGGACAGTCGGGTCATCTTGGACCAGGCCGGTGCCGAACGGCTCATCGGAAAGGGCGACATGCTGCTCGTCACGGCGTCGAGCAACATCGCGCGCCGCCTGCAGTCGCCCTGGGTCTCAGAAGAGGAAGTGCGCCGCGTGGTCGAATTCTGGCGGGCCCAGGGTGGTCGACAGGAGACCGTGGTGGCCCTTGACGTGCCAGCGCATCACGCGAGTTCCTCGCACGGGGGCGACGACGACGACGAGATCCTGCGCCAAGCGCGCGAACTGGTGATAAAGCACCAGTCGGGTTCAACGTCGATGCTCCAACGAAAGCTGCGAATCGGCTTTGCGAGGGCGGGGCGTATAATGGACCAACTCGAAGAGGAAGGTGTGGTCGCTGCTGGCGATGGTTCGAAGGCTCGAAAGGTGTTGAGGACACCCGAAGAGTACGGCCAGCAGACTTCTCTCTAACCGGTGTCGTCGCGTACTTCTTACCCCAGTCCGGTCTCGCGCGGTCTTCTAGCGCGCCTGGTCGCCCTGATCTTGGGCGCCGCGGTCGCCGCGGGTTTGATCATTGGCATGCAATTGCCGCTGCTGCACCCTAGGGCGAGTGCCTCGATCAACGCACTCGCCCTGGACCCGAGCAGCACCAATGACCAGATCGTTTGGCCCAGCGTCGGCAGCGCGGCCCTGGTCATACCTTCACTCGGGGTCCAGCGCAGTTGGCACAACACGGTCCAACCCATCGCGAGTCTCACGAAGTTGATGACAGCGTACGTGGTGTTAAAGAAGTTGCCCCTTTCGCAGGGTGAGACCGGACCGTGCATCATCATCACGCCCGAGGACGTCAGTACCTATGACCAACTCAAATTGACGGATCAGTCGAGCGTCGCGGTAGCGAGCGGCGAGTCGATCTGCGAGGGCGACCTGTTGAACGGTCTCCTCGTGCATTCAGCGAGCAACTACGCGGTGCTGCTCGCCAACATGGTGTCAGGTGACGTCACGAGTTTTGTCGCCCTGATGAATCGGACCGCACAGTCGTTGGGTCTGCGTGGGACGCACTACGCCGACGCGTCGGGCTTTAGCAACCAGTCCGTCTCGACGGCGCTCGATCAAGGAAGGCTCGCGGCGCTTCTCATGAAGTCACCGTTGGTGCGCGACATTGTCGACCAGACCAGCGTCGACTTGCCGTTCGCGGGCCTGGTGTACTCCTTCACGCCCTACGTCGGGATCGACAACGTCATCGGGGTCAAATCGGGTCGCACCGCCGCCGCGGGAGGATGCGACGTCATGGCGATGACCTTTCTCAATGGTTCGACGACTGACGTGGCCTACGCCGTGGTCCTGGGCCAGCAAGGCGGAAACCTGCTCGGTCCCGCGGGTGACGCCGCCCTCGCTCTCGAACAGTCCGCGACGGTAAAGGATCAAGCGACCATTGAGGCCGGCACCGTGGTGGGCCGCATTGGCTGGGCTAGGCATCGCACGGACATCGTGGTGGCGCGCTCGGGGAGCTTTTCGTGGTGGGACGCGAAAGAGGCCCTCAGCGCTCGGGTGCACGTCGAGACGTTCTCCAGCGCCATTCGCCGCGGTGAGGTCGTGGGCTACGTGAAGGTGGGTGCCTTCGCCAGGCGTATCGCGCTGGTTGCCCGGCGCGCAGTGGGCCCGCCGACGTTGTGGCAACGCCTACGCTGATTTGGTGCGATGTCGCGTTCCTGCTAGTTCAGCCAACCTCGGCCCGGGCTTTGACGTCCTCGCCGTGGCACTGAACCTCTATATAGAGGTCAGCCTCGAGCCCGCTGACCACTTTGCCATCTCCAGTGAAGGGTGCGGCGCGGGGCTCTTTGACGACGAACGTCATCTCGCGGCGGTCGTCGCGAAGTCGGTCCTGGGTCACGCGGACTTCAACATGCACGTGAACTCGAACATTCCTTTGTCGAGGGGCCTCGGCTCGTCGGCCGCGCTGGTCCTCGCCGCCGCCGCGGCGGCGGGAGCGATCGATCCGCTCGCGATCGCCGCCGACGTCGACGGTCACGCGGAAAACGCCGCGGCCTCCCTACTGGGAGGGTTGGTCGCAGCGAGCGTGCGCGACGGTGGCGTCGTGGCGCGTGCGCTCACCCTCGATGAAGCGTGGCGCTTCGTCGTGGTCATTCCCGACCTGGAGTTGAAGACCACCGACGCGCGCCACGTGTTGCCCCAGAGTGTTCCCTTCGCGGACGCGGTATTCAATTTGAGCTCTCTCGGTCTGTTGATCGCTGGTCTCGCACGCCACGACATGTTCGTGGCGTCTTCAATGGACGACGCGCTGCACCAGAACTACCGGATGGAGCTCGTCTCGTTCGCGCGTCCGCTCCTCGCGACACTTCGCGAAGCGGGCGCGCTCGGTTCTTGTTGGTCCGGGGCGGGATCGACCATGCTCGGACTGTGCCTCGCTGACAGCGTCGAAGTCGTCGCGCGCGCGGCGCGCGAGTTCCTCGAGGCGCACTCCGAGCCGGGCAACGTCCTGGTCCTCGAGGCGGACCGTACGGGCCTGGTCGTGCTGTAGGGCCCATGGTGAGAAGTACACCACGTGACTCGGTCGTGGGCGCGGGGTTCGTGTTCTTCGCCGCGATATTCATCCCGTGGTCCGCCGCCCTCGTTCAACCGGCCTTTCACGTGATTGGTCCCGCGGCGTCGAGTTCGTGGCGGTTCTTGTTGGGTGCGGTGATGTTGTTGGCGATTGCGAGACCGAACGTGCGTCGCTTCACTCGCCACCAGTGGATCGGGGCGTTCGCTTTCGGTACGGCCGTGGCGTTCATGAACATCTCGTTCTACGAGGCGATCGCTCGCATACCTCTGGGCATCGCGGTGGTGATCGAGTTCCTCGGACCACTGCTCGTCGCCGCCTTGGGTAAGCGAACGTGGCGTCACTTCGGCTTCGTTCTCGTGGCCGGTCTGGGCGTGGTGGCGCTGTCACACCCCGGAGGTGGACTTACTTTGGTGGGTGCGTTCTTCGCACTCGCCGCGGGAGCCGGGTGGGCGACCTACCTCTTCGCCTCACAGCGCTTGGGTGGTACGACCAACGGACTCGAGGGTCTGGCCGTGGGCGTCAGCATCTCGGCGATCTGGTCACTGGCGTTCACGGTGTCGAGTACGCGCGTCGTGCTGGCGCACCCTTACGTGATTGGCCGCCTGAGCCTCGTCGCTCTGATGGCGCTGGTACTGGGCTTCGGGGCCGAACTCTCAGCGCTGCGGCGCCTGAAACCTTCGATCGTGGGCGTGCTCGTGGCCTTTGACCCGGTAATCGCGTTCCTCGTGGGTTGGCTCCTGCTCTCCCAGCACGTGAGTCGCTGGGACTACGTGGGAGTTGCTTGCGTGGTCTTCGCGAGCATCGGCGTGACCCGAGATTCGTCCCGGGAGGTTCTAGAAGTCGCTCGGTAGGCTAGAGGGGTGGCGGCCCCGAAAACCTTCTCCATTCGAACTTTTGGCTGTCAGATGAACGAGCACGACTCCGAGCGCCTGGCCGGTCTCTTGGTCGCCGACGGTCTGGTGCGCGCACCCGACGACGAGGTCGCCGACGTCGTGGTGCTCAATACCTGCACGATCCGTGAGAACGCGGACCTCAAGCTCTACAGTGCCCTCGGGCACCTGAAAGCGCTCAAAGAGCAGCGTCCCGACATGCAGATCGCGGTGGGCGGCTGCATGGCCCAAAAAGACCGCGGCGCAATCCAACAGCGCGCAAACTGGGTCGACGTCGTCTTTGGCACTCACAACCTGGCCGCGGCACCACTTCTGCTGCGAAGAGCGCGCAGCGAAGGGCCACTCACCGAGGTCCTCGACGCGCCCGACCCCGAAGCCAACCGTGACATGGCACCCGCCCTCTACGCCGTGCGTGAGAGCCCCTTCGCCGCCTGGATCACCATCCAGACGGGCTGTGACAATACGTGCGCCTACTGCATCGTTCCCTCGGTGCGCGGCCAAGAGATCAGTCGACCAATGCAAGACGTGATCGACGAGGCGACCATGCTCGCCTCGAGCGGCGTGGTCGAACTGACGGTGCTCGGTCAGAACGTCAACTCCTACGGCCGCGACATAACCAAGCGAGGACCCCTGTTCGCGGACCTGTTGCGCGCCCTGGGCGAAGTGCCGGGCGTCGAGCGGATTCGTTTCACCAGTCCTCACCCCAAGGACCTGCGCCCCGAGACCATCGCCGCGATGGCCGAGACCAAAGCGGTCTGTCCGCAGTTGCACCTTCCGCTCCAGCACGGTGCCAATCGGGTCCTTGCCGCGATGCGTCGCGGCTACAGCGTCGAGCGTTACCTTGAGCGCCTCGCCAGCGCGCGTGAGGCGATTTTCGACCTCGCGGTCACTACCGACCTGATCGTGGGCTTTCCCGGTGAGACCGAACCCGAGTTCGAGGAGCTGCTCGAGGCGGTGAGCGTCGCGCAGTTCGACTCGGCGTACACGTTCATCTTCTCCGCTCGCGAAGGCACGCGCGCCGCACTCATGACCGAACAGTTCGTTGGTGAGGACGTGATCAAGGATCGTTTCGAGCGCCTGAAGCAGGTCCTCGACCGTAGTGCGCTGCTTAAGCACGAGGCCCGCGTTGGCCTGCTCGAAGAGGTGCTCGTCGAGGGACCGTCGAGGAGAAATCCCATGATGCTCTCTGGTCGCACCCGTCAGGGCAAACTGATCCACTTCGCGCTCGCGAGTGACGTGCGCGCGGGTTCGTTGGTGCAGGTCCGTGTGCGTCACGGGGCTCCGTATCATCTCCTGGGCGAGATCGAGAGCGTCGTTCGCCCACCACGTCACAAGGTGCGCATACCCCTGCTCAGCTCGTGAGGAATCACGGGGGCCCCGCCGTCGCCCTCGTCGGCACGACGGCGTCGGGTAAGTCGGCGCTCGCCCACCAGTTGTGCCTCGAGCAGGGCGACGTCTCGATATTGTGCGTCGACGCAATGACGGTCTATCGCGGTATGGACCTCGGCACCGCGAAACCGAGTCTCGCCCAACGTGACCAAGTGAGTTACCACCTCGTGGACCTCATCGAACCGAGTGAGGAATTCACGCTCTACGACTACCAACAAGCGGCGCGCGATGCGCTCGTTGAGATCTGGCAGTTGGGCGGCGCCGCGCTCTACGTGGGGGGCACTGGACTCTACGGGCGAGCGGTGCTGGATGACTTTGAGATTCCCCGACAGTATCCCGAGGTGCGCGCCGCGCTCGAGGAACGCTGCGCGGACCTCGCTGGTCTCTACGAGGAATTGGCGCGACTCGACCCACTGGCGGCGAGTCGTATGGAACCTACGAACGAACGGCGAATCGTGCGCGCTCTCGAGGTGACGCTCGGCAGTGGGCGGCCGTTCTCCTCGTACGGCCCGGGGCTTCGCACCTACGGTCCCGTGCGCGTGATCCAGGTGGGGCTGCGCGGTGACTTCGCAGTTCTCGATGATCGCATCGAGCGGCGCTTTCGCGAGTGGATGGACCAGGGTCTGCTCGACGAGGTGCGCGCCGTTGCCCAGCGTCGCGGGGGCCTCAGCCGCACCGCGCGCCAGGCCGTAGGGTACCGAGAACTTCTTCGCCACCTCGAGCAGGGCGAGGACCTGGAGGAGTGCGTGCGTGACGCCATCACCCAGAGCAAGCGGCTCGCCCGTCGTCAGCGTTCGTGGTTCGCTCGCGACCCGCGCATCGAGTGGTTTGACGACGTGCCCCTTGCGGCCAAGCGACTCGTGGAGGTCTTGAATTCTCCCGACGGGTTCGTGCGAGACTAGATCGTAGTGACACTTCGACTTCTCCAAAAATGGCACGGCGCGGGCAATGACTTCCTCGTCGACGTCCTCGAACCCGGCCAGAGCACCTGGTGGAGTACCGAGCGAGCGGCGCGCGTGTGTCAACGCGCCACGGGCGTGGGTGCCGACGGGCTGATAGTCGCGGTCTTGGGTGAACCGGTCACAATGATCCTCTATAACGCCGACGGCGGCGTCGCCGAGATGTCGGGCAACGGCATTCGCTGTCTCGCGGCGGCGGTTCGGCGCAGGACCGAGGGAAGCTGGAACGAACTCGAAGTGGCCACCGACGCGGGGCTTCGCACCGTGAGTTTGTCGATGCAGGGTGACGCCGGCTACGGAAGCGTCGCCATGGGCGAGGTCGTCTTCACAGCGACCTTGCCGGGCTCACTGGGCGTCGCCAACGTCGGCAACCCTCACGTCGTGGTGAGAGATGACGCGACGTGGGACGAGAGGACCTGCGAAGACCTCGCCGCGGCGCTCGCCGAAAGCGTCGGCGGCGCCAACGTGGAATTCGTCACCGTCCTTGGCCGGTCCCGGGTTCGGATCCGGGTGATCGAGCGCGGGGTCGGCTGGACGCTCGCCTGTGGCACGGGCTCGGTCGCCACGGCGGCGGTGTTGCATCGCGAGGGTCTCGTCGATTCCGAGGTCACCGTCGAGAACCCGGGGGGCGACCTGATGGTGAAACTCGAAGATGGTGCGACATCCCTGGCGGGTCCGGTACAGTTCGTCGCGAACGTGGAGTGGCTCGAAGCGTGACCTATATTCCCACCACCCTCATTGAGCGCACCTTCCGCGAGAAGATCGTGCTCGTTGGTGTGCAGTTCCCGGGTGTGAGCGGCGAAGATCTCGAACACCAGCTCGACGAACTGGCGCTCCTCGTGGACACCGCCGGCGCGGACGTAGTGGCGCGCGTCGTGCAACGCCGCGACGCACCCGACCCGGCCACGTTCCTCGGATCGGGAAAGGTGGACGAGCTACGCGAGATATGTCTCGCGGTCGACTCGGACACGGTGGTCTTTGAGCACAACCTCTCGCCGGCCCAGCAGCGCAACCTGGAAAAGATCCTCGGGCGAACCGCGATCGACCGCACTGCCGTCATCCTCGACATCTTCGCCCAGAATGCGCGAACTCCCGAAGGCAAGGCCCAGGTCGAGTTGGCTCTTCTGCAGTACCGGTTACCGCGTCTTCGTCGTGCGAGCGGTTCGCTGTCCCAACAGGCTGGTGGTATTGGTACGAGGGGACCGGGCGAGACCCAGCTCGAAGTGGACCGGCGTCGTCTCGTGCACCGGATGCACCACATCCGCAACGAGCTTAAGGACATCGACCGCACCCGCGGCGTGCAGCGTCAGGGTCGAGATCGGGGCCGCCACCGCGAGGTGACCCTGGTGGGCTACACCAACGCTGGTAAGTCCTCGATGCTCAACGCGCTCACCGACGCCGACGTCCTCGCCGAGAACCGATTGTTCGTGACCCTGGATCCACGCACGCGCCAACGTCAACTTCCCGGCGGCGAGACGGTGTTGTTCACCGACACCGTGGGCTTCATCTCGAACCTGCCCCACGAACTCGTCGAGGCGTTCATGAGCACGCTCAAGTCCGTCCAGCTCGCGGACCTGCTGGTGCACGTGGTCGACGGCGCGAGTGATGACGCCGAACTCCAGATAAGCGCGGTGCGCGACGTGCTTCGCGAGATCGGGGCCGACCAGGTGCCCGAGTTGCTCGTCTTTAACAAGGCGGACGTCACCGATTCGCGCGCGCGCGACCTCGCGGCGTTGCACGAGGGCAGCGTCTGGGTCTCGGCTCTGACCGGAGAGAACCTGGACGAGGTGATCGCCACCATTGGTGAGCGTCTACGAACTCACGACCGGGTCGTGACCTTGAATCTGCCGCTCGACCGGGGCGACCTGATCGCGGCCGCGCACCGCGAAGGCGAGGTGATCGACACTTCGATCACCGACGAGGGCGTGGTCGTGCACGTCGTGCTCGATCCCGTGGGCGTGGCCCGCTTCGAGCAGTGGAGGGTGCCCGCGTGAGTTTCGTTCCCGCGCCCTATCCCTACGAACGCCTCGACGGGCTGAAAAAGATCGCCCAGCGCCACGAGGGAGGTCCGGTCGACTGTTCGATTGGCACGCCCATTGACGCGCCGCCCGACTTCGTCATCGCCGAACTGGCCAAGGGTATTGGCGCGCGCGGGTACCCCGCGTCCGTTGGTTCTACTGAGTACCGCGAGGCGGCCAGAGCTTGGCTCGAGCGACGTTTCGCGGTGACGGTGGACGTTGAGCAACTCGCCGCCTGCGTGGGGACCAAGGAGTTCGTGGCATCCCTCGCTCAGTACCTTCACTTGCGCTCGCCCGAGCGCGATACCGTGCTCTATCCGGCGCTGAGTTATCCAACCTACGCCATGAGTTCGACGCTGGCGGGAGTTCGTGCGGTGCCGGTCGCCACGAAGGGTGGTGAGCTGGACCTCTCGTCGATCAGTCCCGAGGACGCCGAGCGGGCCTTGGTGCTGTGGTCGAATTCGCCGTCGAATCCAAGCGGTGGTCTCGAGGACTTAGAGGCGGTCGCTTCGTGGGGTCGTACTCACGACGTGTTGGTGGCGAGTGACGAGTGCTACGCGGAGTTCACCTGGTTCGGACGTCCACGATCCATTCTCGAGCACGGCGACCAGGGCGTCATCGCGGTTCACTCGATCTCCAAGCGTTCGAATCTGGCTGGCGTACGCGCCGGTTTCTACGCCGGTGACCCCGAGATCGTGGCGTTCTTGCGTCTCGTGCGCCAGCACGCGGGGCTCATGGTGCCCGGACCAGTCCAGGCGGTCGTGGCACTCGCCTACGGCGACGACGTGCACGTCGAGGTCCAGCGCGAGCGCTATCGTGCGCGTCTCGAACTTCTGGCGAACGCGCTTCGCGCGAGTGGCGTGGACGCACCCCTGCCCGATGGCGCCTTTTACCTGTGGTGTTCGATGCGCGGTATGGACGGCTGGCGACTCGCCGAGATGCTCGCGGAAGTTTCGGGCTTGATCGTGAGTCCCGGAGAGCTCTACGGCGAACCCGGCGCACAGTTCGTGCGCGTCGCGGTCGTCCAGCCCGACGAACGGCTGGAACTCGTGGCGTCACGTCTCTCGAAACTCGCCTAGGTCCCGGTACGATTGTCCAATGGTCGATCTCGAAAACCGCATTCACGCCTGGCACGAACAGATAGCAACCATCACGCCCGAGAATCTCGAGGCACGTCGCGACGTCGAACTGGTGATCGCCAAACTCGACGAGGGCCAGTTGCGGGTCGCCGAAGTGGCGCCGAGCGGTGTCGTGGTCGTGCACGAATGGGTCAAGAAGGCGATCATGTTGCTCTTTCGGCTTCACGGCCTCGAAAAGAGCGAGGCGGGACCCTTTGAATACCTTGACAAACTCGAACTGAAGTCCGACTACGAACGCCGCGGCGTGCGCGTCGTGCCCGGCGCGTTGGCTCGTCGCGGGAGCTACCTCAGTCCGGGCGTCATTCTTATGCCCAGTTTCGTCAACATCGGGGCCTGGGTGGGTCCGGGCTCGATGGTCGACACCTGGGCGACGGTGGGCAGTTGTGCCCAGATCGGCGCCAACGTGCACCTGGCGGGTGGCGTGGGAATCGGTGGAGTCCTCGAACCCGCGAACGCGGTGCCCGTCGTAATCGAAGACGGCGCCTTCATTGGTAGTCGCTGCATGATCGTCGACGGTGCGCGTGTGGGCAAAGGTTCGGTCCTGGGCGCGGGGACCATACTGAACCCGTCGATTCCGGTGATCGACGCCGAGACGGGCGAGGAGGTTTCGCGCGGCTACGTGCCCGACTACTGCGTCGCGGTGACGGCGAGTCGGCGGCGCGAGTATCCGGGCGGCGAGTTCTTCCTGCCGTGTGTCTTGATCATCAAGCGAATGCAAGAGGGGGAGAGCCACGACAAGGTCGCGCTGAACTCACTTTTGCGTGACCACGGTGTGGCCACGTGAGTCGACTCGACGACGCCCTGGAGATCGTCCGCATTAGTTCGGTGAGTCGCTCCGAGACCGAACTAGCGCGCTTCGTCGAACAGCGACTTCGCTCGAATCCTTCGCTCGAGGTCGAGCGAATCGGGGACAACGTTGTTGCTCGCAGCACCGGTCAACACTCTACGCGCCTGATGGTCGCCGGTCATCTGGACACGGTACCCGGTGACGCCAGCGCGTCGACCATCGTCGAGGACGAGTTGCGAGGCGTGGGCGCTTGTGACATGAAGGGATCGCTGGCGATCATGTTGGAACTCGCGAGCGAGGATCTGGCGCGATCGGTCGAAGTGACCTGGTTGTTCTATGCCCGCGAGGAGATAGCGCGCAGCGAGTCAGGTCTCCTCGAGATCGCCGAATTGCGTCCAGAACTCCTGAGGGCTGACGTCGCGATTCTCGGCGAGCCGACGGGAGGCGTGGTGGAAGCCGGTTGCCAGGGCACGCTTCGAGTGGGGGTGCAATTGCGCGGAGTGCGCGCTCACACCGCTCGTCCTTACACCGGTGTCAACGCGATCCATCGAATGGCGGCATTGGTGGGGCACGTGTCGCGTTACGAGCCGCGTAGGGTCGACATGGACAACGTGACCTTCGTCGAACAGCTCCAGACGGTGAACATCGAAGGCGGTGTCGCGGCGAACGTCGTGCCAGACGTTGCTCGTTGTGTTCTCAACTACCGGGTGGCGCCTGACCGAACCGAAAACGAAGCGCTCGCTTGGATAGTGAAGTACTTGGGGGATTTCGTTGAATCTTCCGACACGGTCGACGTTATCGACTGGGCGCCGTCGGCGTCTCCGGAACTGTCCAATCCGCGCCTTGCTCAATTGGTGTCACTCACCAACGCATCGCCTCGGGCCAAGCTTGGCTGGACCGACGTTGCGACCTTTGCCCAGTTAGGGATACCGGCGGCAAATTTCGGAGCGGGTGACCCTCTACTCGCGCACCGTAGCGATGAATTCGTCACCCGCAACGAACTCGACGAATTCGCGAGCGTTCTGCGCGCCTGGCTCGCGTAAACCCTTCAACCAGAGCGTGAGATCCCTTGGCTCTGTGGATCTCACGCCGTTCAACGTTGGCCCAGATCCATGGCGTGCATCGTCCGTGCCCGCGGTGCTCGACCGGACCGTAACAGTGATCTCGCGCCGTTGTGATGTCGGAAAAGTAGTCCGCTGCTAGTAGTTGCGCAAGACCGAGATGACGCGACCAAATATCGTCACTTCGCTGGCATCGAACTCCATGGGTTCCATGCGACGGTTTTCGGGCTTTAGCACGGTGCGAGTTCCCTGGGGAAAGAAACGCTTGACCGTCGCCTCGTCGTCGAGGATTCCCGCCACGACGATCTCGCCCGTGTTCGCCGTTGACTGGCGCTGGACGACGAGGAAGTCGCCGGGCAGGATGCCCGCTTCAATCATGGAATCCCCGCGCACTTGTAGCACGAAGCTGTCGCCTCGTCCGCAGAACTGTTCGGGGATCGACATCAACTCGTGAGCGACCTCGGTGGCGAGTACGCCGGTGCCCGCGGCGACGTCGCCCACGAAGGGAATGTAGCGAATGTGCTGGTCGGGAGCAGGGTTCTCGACGTCGAGACGAACCGTGAGCGTGCGGGGCTGCTGAGGGTTCTTTTCGATGTACCCGGCGTTCTTTAGGACTTCGATGTGGTTCGCTACAGTTGCTGGCGACTTCAGTCCGACGTGGTCGCCGATCTCTCGAATGGTTGGGGGGAAGTTACGCTCGCGTTGACACGTGATGATGAACTCAAGAATCTGGCGGCGCATCGGTGTGAGAACTTCGGCCATGGTGTCCTCCGTTAACGAACAATTGTTCGCATGTTACGTCATCTGGCCCCACTAATCAAACACCTGTTCGTCTTTTTTCGCCTTAAGAAGGCCAAACTCCTGAAAATGACCATTTGGCAGGCCTTATTGGTTCATCAAAGTGCGACGCCGACTTCGGCAACATCACGCGAGAGCGCGAGGGTTCCGACCGTTGTCATTCCCCTTAAAGGAGACGGCGTGGCAGAGATTGAGAGTAATGATCAGCGCAGTGAATGCTGGCGAGACTTCACCGATGTGCTCGACGCGGGGATCGCGCGGGTCTTGCTCTATGGTCCTCCGGGTACGGGCAAGACATTTGCGGCGCTGCACTTTGGAGTGTCTCAGGTCGCCGAGCGACTCGTGTGTACTGAGGACCTGACCACCGGTGAGATCACTGGCACGTGGATGCCCGCGGGCGAAGGAAGATGGGAGTGGCGTGAAGGGCCGGCGATTCGTGCGTGGCGTGATCAAGCGGGGTTGGGTGGGCGCTTGGTCGTCGACGAGGTTGACCGCGCTTCGGGCGACGCCCTCAGCACTTTGCTCGCAATGACTGACTCGGTCGAGTCCGCGCGGTGGCGAAATCCCCAGAGCGGCGAGTGGGTCCGCCCTGGTCCACATTTCAGTGTGGTGATGACTTCTAACATGGAGGACCTCGAGGACATACCTCTCGCCCTACGTGACCGTTTCCCGGTCGCGATTCGCGTCGACCAGCCTCATCCTTCGGCGCTCGAAAGCTTGAGCGCCGATCTTCGTTCGCCCGCGCTCGCCGGATCACTTGGTGATTCAACGCGACGAGTATCGCTGCGAAGCTTTCACGCGTTCGATCAACTTCGTCACCACTTGGGCGTCGAACGAGCAGCCAGGCTCGTGTTCGGGGTATCGCGGGCGACTGACGTCTTAGACGCTCTCGCGATAGGAGAACTTCGTTGAGCGTCGCGTCAGTGTTCCCCGAACTGGTCACCGGACGAGAGGACGGATTCGGTATCGGATCTTGGCGCGTCGAGTCCGGTTCGACGAGTCGTGGTGGCGCCAGTTGTGACCTCACCCGACGAATACTCGAGGTGCCGCTCGGGTTTGACCCGACGTCGAGAGTCGTACGAGCCCATGAACTCATGCACGTGCGGGTGAGTCCCTATAGGTCATTCGTCGAACACCACGACGTGTCGCTGCGCGCTCTCGAATGTGCCGAAGAGTACCGGGTCAATGCCCTCCTCGCGCGGGTGGGTTTCGCCACGTCCCTGCTACGCGACGGCAGTGAGAAGTCGGGAGGGCGCAGGATCGCCGAGACGGGTGACTGGCCCGAGGCGGTCCGGTTCCTTCTGGCCGTCCTCGGCACCGGAGCCGAGCGGGATTTTCTTTCTGGCGTGCGCCTCGCGCAACCCGGCTGGATGTCGGGACTGCGAGCAGTCTCCAAACGGGCTCGCACGCTCGTCGATGGTATGGACAACGATGATCTAAGTGACACCTCAGTGGACGACGGAGGTGTCCCGCGCGGTTACGCGAACGTGACGGTCGCGCTCGCGCGCGTGCTCGATCGTGCCGCCGGATCACAAGTGCCCGTTGACCCTGACGCGTTGCGAGTCTTTCGACGATCGCTCGAGGTGGGGAGTCGGCGTGCGCCTTCGGGTGTCTTTGCTCCCTTGGTCCTCGACGTGAGCGGATTGGACGGTCGAGGTGCGCCGAGCGCTCAGTGGCGTCGTGATCAGCCCTCCACCAGCGGCGTCACGATGCGCTATCCGAGCCGACTTCTGACCGACGATTGGCAACGGGCCTTTGGCACCAAACGGCGAAGTCGAGGCGGCGTGGTAGTGATCGACCAGTCGGGTTCCATGGACATCGACCCAGTTCAGTTAGCCGCGCTCTTGTCGCGTGCCCCCGGAACACTCGTCCTTGGTTACAGTCACCGACCAGGTGACGTGGCCTCGAAACCGAATGCCTGGATCCTTGCCCGTGGTGGTCTTCTCGCTCGACGGTATCCATCGGGCAACGTCGGCAACGGCGTGGACGGACCCGTGCTCGCGTGGGCGGTGGCGAGGGCTCGTCCCGGCGAACCCGTGGTTTGGGTTACCGACGGCCAGGTGACCGACTCGAACGACCACCCGAGCGAGGCTCTCACCGTCGAATGCGCGAACCTGGTCCGACGCCACCGGATTCGCCTGGTTCGTGAGTTGGCGGGGGCGGCTGGCGCTCTGGGATGTCACAGGCCACTCGTACACTCGGACTTTGGCAGGGTAGGACGGAAGTTGCTTGAAAATAGGGCCCTTTAGGGTCCAGGAAACCTTCAAGTTGTACTTGCGTCGAACACCTGTTCGCTTTATAATTACGAACAGGTGTTCGAAAGAGTCAGGAGTCGGCCATGGCGGCAGTGGAAGTGATCCAGGTACCCGAGTTCGAAGAACTCGAGCAAAGCCCCTATCTTCATCTGGTCTCGGTGGGAACGACGCCCCAGGTCTACCGCAGTGGACGAACAATCGCCCAGCGGCGCGTGGCGCGCCTACGTATGATCCAACGGCGTCGTCGTAGCGCGATCGCACTCTTGTTGGTCGTTGGGCTCGTAATCCTCGCCTGGCCCGGTCACGCCTTTGGTGGCACCAACGACGCGGGACTGCCCACCGACTTAGCGAACAGTTCGGTCCTCGCGCCGGGCATGGTCTACGTGGTCCAGCCCGGTGACACCGTTACGTCGATCGCCACGCTCGTGAACCCAGTCGACCCTTCTCTCGCGCGCCACGTGCTCGTGCGTGAACTGGGTTCGAGTTACGTGGTGCCCGGCGAGCACGTCCTTATTCCTTAGTATTTCAAGGAAATAGGTGTATCGTGAGTTCCGTGCGCTGTCCTTTCTGTGCCGCAGATGATGACCGCGTTGTCGACTCACGGCTCGCGGAAGACGGAGTGGCGATCCGTCGACGCCGTGAATGCGCTGCATGCAATCAGCGTTACACGACCTTCGAGAGGATCGAGGAGGCACCACTCTTCGTCGTCAAGCGTTCGGGCGACCGAGAACCCTTTAATCGCGCCAAAATCCTGCTCGGTGTGCGCGCGGCTTGCAAGAACCGACCGGTCGATGAAGAGGTCATGGAATCCTTGGTAGTGGCCGTTGACGAGTCGATGCGCCTGCTCAATCGCGACGTGACGAGCGAGGAGATCGGTATGGCCACCCTCGAAGGCCTGATCGACGTGGATGACGTTGCCTACGTGCGATTCGCCTCGGTCTACAAGGGATTCGAGGATACCGAGGACTTCGCGCGTGAGATTGGCATGCTGGTAAAGACGACCGCCCCCAAGTTGCGGGGTTAGCCGTGCGAATTCTGAGGGTCGAGGCCCGTTCGGCAATGGCGATCTACGCGCACCCTGACGACGCGGACGTGGCCGCGGGGGGCCTGCTCGCCCAGTGGGCGAGTGAAGGATGTGCGGTGCACTTGGTGGTGGTCTGTGACGGTTCGAAGGGAAGTCACGTCCCCCAGGTCGACGCGCGCTCGCTGCGCGAGGTGCGTCGCGCCGAGCTCCAGCAGGCGGCTGATTTTCTAGGGGCCAGTAGCGTCACGTGCCTCGAGCACGTCGACGGCGCGGTGACCAATGACGAGGACCTTCGCGCCACGCTCGTGGGACTGATTCGCCAGTACCGGCCCGAGGTCGTCGTTGGGCCCGATCCAACGGCCACGTTTTTCGGTGGGGTCTACGTCAATCACCGCGACCACCGTGAGACGGGCTGGGCCCTGCTCGACGCGGTCGCCCCCGCCGCGGCGATGCCGCTCTACTTTCCCGAGAAGGGCGAGGCGCACCAGGTGCGCCATCTCCTGCTGAGCGGTACTCACGAACCCGACGTCGTGGTGGACGTATCCCAAACCATCGACACCAAAGTAAAAGCGGTCCTCGCGCATTCCTCGCAGATGGGTGGCGACCCCGAGGGAATCCGCGACGTCGTCTACGGTCGAGCCGAGCAGGCCGGCCGTCCAGTGGGCATCGCCTTTGGCGAATCGTTCCGCAGTGTCGAACTCGCGTTCTGAGAACCCCACGGTCGACGAGGCCCCGGTCTTGCACGTGGACCTCGACGCGTTCTTCGCGTCCGTCGAGATACTCGACGACCCGAGCCTGCGGGGCAAACCGGTCTGCGTGGGAGGAGCAGGAGCGCGAGGGGTCATCGCGAGCGCGAGCTACGAGGCTCGTCGCTACGGCGTGCACAGTGCGATGCCGAGCGTTCTCGCACTTCGGGTCTGTCCAAACCTGATCATCCTGCCGGGCCGCTTTGAGCGTTACGAGGTCTACTCGCGTCAGTTCCACCGCATCATCAACGACCTCACGCCGGACTACGAGCCACTCGGGCTCGACGAGGCGTTCTGTGACCTGCGCAGCCTGCGTCGCCTTGGCGTCGCACCCCTCGAGGCGGCGGCCCGACTGCGGGCGCGTATTGGCGATGAACTGGGTTTGCTGTCGGGCGTGGGTCTGGGTCGCAACAAGCTCTTCGCCAAGTTGGCGTCCAAGCGTTCTAAACCGCGCGTGGTGAACGGCGAGCTCGTCGAGGGCCCCGGGGTCGTCTGGGTGAGTCGCGATCTCGAAGCGGTCTGGCTCGAGGAGCTGCCAGTGCGCGCCTTGTGGGGCGTGGGCCCGGCGACCGCGGCGAAGCTGGAAAAGCTCGGACTTCGCTACGTGCGCGACCTCGCCCAGGTCGATGAGTCGACGCTCGCCAGTCACGTCGGGCTCGCGATGGCGGCGTCGCTCAGTGCGTACGCGATAGGTGAGGACTATCGCGAAGTCGTTACCGAACGCGAGGTGAAGTCCGTGGGGCACGACCAGACCTTCGCCCGGTCCTTAGAAGGCGTCGAGGCAGTGCTCGAGGCGCTCAAGGTCCACGCTGCGGTCGTCGCGCGCGCCTTGCGCGCGCAGTCGCGAGTCGCGCGCACCTTTACGGTCGTGGTGCGCTTTGACGACCGCACGAACGTGTCGCGCTCTCAGACGCTGCCGTTCGGACTCGACGACGAGGTGGGCATCGCCGCGATCGCGGGTGCCCTCGTGCAGTCCATGGAATTGGGCAACGCCGTACGGCTGCTCGCGCTGCACGCGTCGTCGTTCTTAGAGCGCAGCCGCAACGCGATGCAACTCAGCTTCGCCATCGACGCCGAGGCCCAGGACACGCGCACCCGAGCGGCCGACGTCGGACGCGAGCGCCAGGTGAGCCACGAGGCGCTGCGCGACGCCGTTGACGAGATCCGTCGTCGCTTCGGGCGCACGTCGGTGGGCACGGCGGGCGAACTCAAAGACGACGGCGTGACCATTGCGACCCAGCGCGGCAGCCACGCCTTCGGGCCCGAGACGCCCGCTAACTGAGCACCGTCACCAGAGTGCCGATTGGCGTGGAGGGCCAGACGGTCTTGGCCGAGGCGAAGGGCATCTCGACGCATCCGAGGCTCTGCTGCCAGCCGTAGGAGTAGCGGATGAATCCGTGCAGCGCGTCACCACCGTTGAAGTAGGAGATCCACGGGATACCCGGGTCCGAGTAGTGCGAGCCGTCGGGGTTGGTGCCGCTCATGGTCTGGCTCGTGTAGCGCAGGTACACCGGGTAGGTGCCGAGCGCGGTCGGTGAGACCGAGATGCCGGTGTTCACGAGCGTGTGGAAGGTCGCCACGCCCGCGACGTAGAGGGTGAGGGTCTCTGGATCGGTCTCGCTGACGCTCACGTAGTTGTACGAATTCGCGTCGACCTGGCCCGCTTCGGCGGCGTTCACCAGGTCGTTCCAGGTGGTCGGGTCCGCCACGCCGGTCGTGGGCAGGTTGTTCGCGTTCTGGAACGCCATCAACGCACCCGTGACCAGTTCGTTGTCGACCCCGACGCGCCACTGCGAACTGAGCGTGGTGGGCAACTGCGGATAGGACCAGGTGAAGGTACCCGGATCCTGGACGCCGGGGTCCGCGCCGATGACGCTCGGGCTGAACGAGAGCGGGAGGTAGTTGGTCTCGGCGAGTAGCTGCTCTTCCCAGGTGACGTTGGTGGTGATGTTGGTGGTGAGAGGTCGCAACGTGTCGAAGTGGCACTTCGAGGAACACGACATCGTCGCGGGGGTCTCGATGGTGTACCTGACTTGGGGACGCAGCTTCGAGGTTGCGACCGCTTGGACCGCGCGCGGTCCGATTTGTTGCCACTTGGTCGACAGGGCGGGTCGAACCACGAGGCGAGGTAGGCGCGACGCGTTGACCACGGCGTTAAAGTGCAGGCGCACGATGGGCATGGATGAGGTGAGCGTCGGCGCCACGTCGCTCGAGACTCGAATCGCGGAGGTGGCCCCCGCGCCTGCGGCGGGCACCACGGCGAGCGCGATCACGCTGGCGAACACGAATCCCAGTCGTTTCAAGCGTTGGCGCATGAATAAAGAGTAATCGTGCTTCGGGGGCGGTCGCGGTGTCTACGCTGGAGAGGGAAAGAGGTCCCATGTGCACCCTGAAGACAGTCGGCATCGTGATCCTGGTCATCGTGTTGGTCATCATCTGTTTCTCGCTGATCGGTTTCGTGTTCTCACTCGTGCGAATCCTGCTCGAGGCCGCGATCATCGTGGGTATTGGTTACGTCGCGTACTTGATTCTGCGCCGAGGGGCGAAGACCAAGAGCTAGTCCCGAGTAGGCTAGGCAGTTCTGGCGGCGTGGCCGAGCGGTTAGGCAGGGGCCTGCAAAGNNCGAATCCGGACGCCGCCTCCAGTGACGTTCGACCCGGCCTCTGGTCTACGTCAATTCGATTGGACGTTCTAGATTAGAGACGGTCCCTGAAGGGTGTGTCGGCCCGCGAGGGCACTCGAGTTCAGGGCCCCTCCGGATCGAAAGGCAAGGTTCGTGCTCACATCGTTACTGCGCGCGTTCCTTCGCCCGTATCGTCGTCCGATCACCATCCTGGTGGTCTTGCTGGTGGCCCAGACGGTGGGAAACCTCTACCTGCCCAACCTGAACGCCGACATCATCAACAACGGGGTCATCACCGGCAAGTTGCACTACATCTTGTCGACCGGTCTCGTGATGATCGCCATCACGGTCCTCGTGGGGATCTGCGCGGTGGTGGCGGTCTATTTCGCGTCGCGTATTGGCATGGGAGCGGGCGCCGATATCCGCGAAGCGGTCTTTACCCGGGTCCAGTCCTTCTCGGCGAGGGACATGAACCGCTTTGGGACCGCGTCGCTCATTACGCGCAATACCAACGACATCCAGCAGATCCAGCTCTTCCTTCAAATGGCGCTGACGATGATGGTGATCGCACCGATCATGTGTGTGGGTGGCATCATCCTCGCGATTCACGAGGGTGCGCAACTCTCGACGCTGCTCCTGGTCGCGGTGCCGGTGATGGCTGTCTTCATCGGGATCGTCATGGTGCGTGTCATTCCCCAGTTCCGGTCCATGCAACTGAAGATCGACCGCATCAACGAGGTGCTGCGCGAGCAGATCACCGGGGTGCGCGTCATCCGAGCCTTCGTGCGCAACGATTCCGAAGCGCAGCGTTTCGCCGTGGCGAACGAGGACCTGACCAACACGGCGCTTCGGGTCAATCGGGTGTTCGCCCTGATGCTGCCGACGATGATGATGATCCTCAACCTCTCCTCGGTCGCGGTGCTGTGGTTCGGGGGGCGCCTCGTGAGCGAAGGTTCGATGCCGATCGGGAACTTGACGGCGTTCCTTACCTATATCTTGCAGATCCTGCTCTCGGTGATGATGGCGGTGATGGTCGCGATACTCTTGCCGCGCGCCGCGGCGAGTGCCGAGCGCGTCCAAGAGGTACTGCTTACGGTGCCGGTGGTGAGCGACCCCGCCCAGCCCGTTCGCCCGTCGCTCGCCTCGGGCGTGGTGACCTTTGACGGAGTCTCCTTCGAGTATCCCGGCAGCGAGCGCCCGGTCGTCGAGGAACTCTCTTTCACCTTCGAGCCCGGCCAGACGAGTGCGATCATTGGCGGCACGGGTAGTGGCAAGACGACGTTGTTGAACCTGATACCACGGTTCTTTGACGCGACGCGAGGCTACGTACTCGTCAACGGCGTTGACGTACGAGAGCAGGCCCAGGAGTCGCTCTGGGCGTCGCTCGGCATCGTGCCCCAAGCGGCGTACTTGTTCAGCGGCACCGTGGCGAGCAACCTTCGCTTCGGTCGTCCCGAGGCGAGCGACGAGGAACTGTGGCGCGCCCTCGAGATCGCCCAGGCCAAGGACTTCGTCGCTGCGATGCCCGGCGCCCTCGAGGCGCCCATTGACCAGGGAGGGACGAACGTCTCGGGTGGCCAACGTCAACGCTTGTCCATTGCGCGCGCGCTGGTCAAACAACCCAGTGTCTATCTCTTCGACGACTGTTTCTCGGCGCTCGACGCGGCGACCGACGCGCGACTGCGAGCTGCCCTGAAAGAGGGGACGCGTAACGCGGCGGTGGTGATCGTTGCCCAACGGGTGAGCACGATCATGCAGGCCGAGCGCATCATCGTGCTCGACGACGGGCGCATCGTGGGATTGGGCACGCACCAAGAGTTAGTGAAGAGTTGCGCGCCCTACCGCGAGATCGTGGTCTCACAACTGGGTGAGGGGGCAGCGAAGTGAGTATGGGCGGGCCCATGGGCGGAGTGCGTGGCGGCGCCCAACCGCCTCGGCGCAGCAAGGACTTGCGCGGTACCACGCGCCGGCTCTTCGGTCGACTGAGGCCCGAGCGAGTCAAACTCGCGCTCGCGCTCGTTCTCGGGGTCACGTCGGTCGCATTCATGGTGTCTGGTCCCCAGATTCTCGGTAGCGCCACCAACGTGCTCTTTAACGGCATCGTGGGCAAGCGCCTCGCGCCCGGTACCACCAAGGCGCAAGCAATACACCTTTTACGCGCGCACGGCGGGAACCAGATCGCCACGATGATCAGCGGCATGAAGATCACCCCTGGCGTGGGCGTGAACATCGACGAACTCGGTCGCGTGCTGGGGTTGTGCGCGCTGGTCTACCTCGCGGGGGCGGCGTTCAATTACTTCCAGGGTTTCACGATGGCCGGCGTCACGCAACGAGTGATGTCGGGTCTTCGTCGTGACGTCGAAGAGAAGCTGAGCCGGTTGCCGCTGCGTTACTTCGACAGTCACTCCCACGGCGACGTGCTGAGCCGGGTCACCAACGACATCGACAATCTCACTACGACCATCCAGCAGGGCCTCAGCCAGCTCATCACCTCGATTCTCACCATCGTGGGCGTCATGGGGATGATGTTCTGGATATCACCGCTACTCGCGCTGGTCTGCGTGGTGACGATTCCCCTCGCGCTGGTGGTCACGTATTTCATTGCCAAGCGGTCCCAGGTCCAGTTCGCGCGACAGTGGAAGAGGACCGGAACGCTCAACGGCCTGGTCGAAGAGACCCACACCGGTCACGAGCTCGTCCAGGTCTTTGGCCGCAGCGAGGCGACCGTCGCCGAGTTCCACGTTCAGAACGCGAAACTCTACGAAGCGAGTTTTCGCGCGCAGTTCCTTTCGGGGATCATCCAGCCTTCGATGCAGTTCATATCAAACACCAACTACGTCGTGATCGCGGTCCTGGGCGGGTACCGGGTAGCGTCGGGACTGCTCTCACTGGGGGCGGTGACGGCGTTCATCCAGTACTCGCGCCAGTTCACGATGCCCATCACCCAGATCGCTTCGCAGATGAACATGCTCCAATCAGGCGTCGCGTCCGCCGAACGGGTCTTTGAGTTCCTCGACGCCGGTGAGGAGACCCTCGACGTTGACGGCGACACGCCGGTCGCCGTCGAGGCGCGAGCGACGGGCCACGTCACGTTGTCGCACGTGCGCTTCCGCTACGAGCCCGAGGAGCCGCTGATCGAGGATTTCAGCCTTGACGTGAAGGCGGGCGAGACCGTCGCCATCGTCGGCCCGACGGGCGCGGGAAAGACCACGATCGTGAACTTGCTCGTGCGCTTCTACGAGATCGACGCGGGCCACATCCTGCTAGGAGGCGTCGATTACCGGGACCTCACCCGCGACGAGGTGCGACGCGCGTACGCAATGGTGCTCCAGGACACGTGGATGTTCGCCGGTTCGATCCGCGACAACATCCGCTACGGACGCCCCGAGGCGAGTGACGACGAGGTCGTCGAAGCCGCGAAGGCCGCCCACGTCGACAGCTTCGTGCGCGCACTGCCCGAGGGTTACGCGACCTTGCTCGACCAGGACGCGTCGAATCTCTCGTCGGGCCAAAAGCAGCTACTCACCATCGCGCGTGCGTTCCTCGCCAACCAGAACGTGCTCATCCTCGACGAAGCGACGAGCAACGTCGACACCCGCACCGAGGTCTTGATCCAAGAGGCGATGACCAGCCTGCGCAAGGGCCGAACGAGTTTCGTCATCGCCCACCGACTTTCGACGATCCACGACGCGAATGTCATAATCGTGATGGATAAGGGTCGAATCGTCGAACAAGGTAGTCACGACGCACTCATGGCCGCTCGCGGGCTGTACTTCGATCTCTACAACAGTCAATTCGCGGGTATCGCCACCTAGGTGGTGCTTCGAGCCATTCACTGGCGCGCGTGGCTACTCGGCGGTATCAAGGTCACTGACCGACGAGATTGCGAAACCGCCTCGGTTAGAATTAGGGAAGGTTCAACGTCTTTAGAAAGCAGATACGCCATGGCTGGCTCAGAACATTCTCTCGTGAAGTCCAAGGCCGTCAATGCGTCAGAGATCGCATCGTGGCTGATCGACATGGATGGTGTGCTCGTGCGCGAAGAGCACCCCATTGAAGGGGCCAACAGGTTCCTTGACTTGTTACGAAAGAACGACACGCCGTTTCTCGTACTCACCAACAATTCGATGTTCACCCGCCGAGACCTGTGCGCACGACTCAAGCACAGTGGGCTCAACGTGCCCGAGGACCACATGTGGACGTCCGCGCTCGCGACCGCGGGTTTTCTCGCCGCCCAGCGACCCAAGGGCTCGGCCTACGTGATTGGTGAAGTGGGCCTCACGACTGCACTGCACGAGGTCGGATATACCCTCACCGAGAACAACCCCGACTACGTGGTCGTGGGCGAGACCCGCAACTACAGCTTTGACAGCATCACCAAGGCCGTGCGCCTGGTGAGCACGGGTTCGCGCTTCATCGCGACCAACCCGGATCCGACTGGTCCGAGCATCGACGGTCCGTTGCCCGCGACGGGGGCGGTCACCGCGTTGATTAGCCGAGCCACCGGCAAGACGCCGTATTTCATTGGCAAGCCCAACCCGCTCATGATCCGTTCGGCGATGCGCGAATTGAACGCGCACTCTGAAACCACGGCCATGGTGGGCGACCGCATGGACACCGACGTCGTCGCGGGACTCGAAGCGGGCCTGCACACCATCCTCGTCCTGTCGGGCGTATCCGACGCCGACGCCGCACACCGTTATCCCTACAAGCCCTCGCGCACCGTTGAATCGGTCGCTGAACTAGCCGACGAAATCGAAAAGGGTCTGCCCGTCGAGTGATTCAGCGGTAGTGACGACGTCGACGGTTGGATGTGGTGAGCACGCTCGGCATCCAGCCCGCGTCATCGGCGTTCAGGTTCGTACCCGGAGGGACGATCTCGTCAATGCGGTCGAGGACCGCCTTATCGAGCACGATCTCGCTCGCGCCGAGTTGGGACTCGAGGTGTTCCATCGTGCGCGGTCCAATGATGGCGGCGCTGATCGCGGGGTGCTCGAGGACGAAGGCGAGGGCCAGTTCGATCAACGTGAGTCCAGCGTCACTAGCCACCTTCGCGAGTTCGCCGACGACTTCGAGTTTCTTCTGGTTGCCCGGCAGTGCGAGGTCGTAACGACTCGGCAGGCGAGCGGCCCGCCGACTGGTGTTCTCCTTGCCGGCGCCGAATTGTCCCGAGAGCCATCCCCCCGCGAGCGGACTCCAAGGGATGACGCCCATGCCGTAGTTGAGACACGTTGGCAGCACGTCGCGCTCGATGCCGCGCACGAGCATCGAATAGGGAGGCTGCTCGGTGCGAAAACGTTCGCGACCGCGCTTCTCGGCGACCCACTGCGCTTCGACGATCTGCTCGGCGGGGAACGTGGAACTGCCAAAGGCGCGGATCTTGCCCTGGTGCACGAGGTCGCTCAGGGCCCCGAGGGTCTCGTCGATGTCGACGCCCTCGTCGGGCCGATGGATCTGGTAGAGGTCGAGGTAGTCGGTCCCCAGGCGTCGCAAACTGTTCTCGCATTCGGCGATGATCCACCGGCGTGAATTACCTTGGGCGTTCGGGTCGTCGCCCATTTGCGCGTGCACTTTGGTCGCGAGCACGACGCTCGAGCGGTCCTTGTCGGCGAGAGCCTTGCCGACGATGACTTCGGACTCGCCCTGGGAATACACGTCGGCGGTGTCGATGAAGTTGATGCCCGCGTCAAGGGCGCGGTGGATGATGCGAATAGAGTCATCGTGATTGGGGTTGCCCCAGGCACCGAACATCATGGCACCCAGGCACAGGGGACTGACTTTGATTCCGGTGCGACCGAGGTTGTGTAGTTCCATGAGCCCACCCTATGGCGAGCGCGGTGCTGCGCGTCGGGTCCTTTAGGGCGCGACGGTGACGAGCGTGCCCACGGGCGTGTGGGGCCAGACAATGGCGGCGTGCGCGTAGGTCATCTCTACGCACCCGAGGCTCTGGGGGTAGCCGTAGCCGCCGCGGATGAAACCGTGCAAGGCGTCACCACCGTTGAAGTACGAGACCCAGGGGATTCCGGCGTCGTGGTAGGGCTTACCGTCTGGCTCTTTACCCGACATCGTCGTGGTGGTGTAGCGCACGTACACCGGGAAGGTGCCGTTGGCCGTGGGGGCGACACTGATACCCGTGTTGACCGCGGTGCTAAAGAACAGGTAGTTGTTGATGTAGAGCTTCAGTGATTCAGGCTGGGTCTGGGAGACGTAGACGTAGGTGTACGGATTGGGGTCGATCTGATTCTTGCGCGCGGCCGTTACGAGCGAGTGCCAGGTCGTGGTGTTCATCTGACCGGTCGTGGGCAGGCCGTGGACGTTCTGGAATCGCATCAGCGCACCCGTGAGCACGACGTTGTTCGTACCGACACTCCACAGTCTCTGAACCGCGGTCGGCATGACCGGGTAGCGCCAGACGAATGAACCTTTTTGGATCAGGGTGGGATTGGCCAACGTGGTCGTGGTGGTCGGAGGCGCCAACGTCGTGGTGGTCGTTGGTGTTGAATCGACGACGGTTATCGGCGTGGTCGGAGGTTGGGTCGTCGTTGTGGTCGTCGACGTCGTCGTGGTGGTAGCGCTGGTTGCCTTCGTCGAGACGAAGGTGAGCGGAAGGTAATGAAGTTTCGCCAGAATCTGATCCTCGAGTCGGACCGTGAACGGTACCGCTCGCGCGGGCTTGGTCACGCTGGCGCCCGCGAAGGGAATCACGAGGAGCGGTCCCGCCACGGCCACGGCGAGTAACGCTACGAAGGGGAGCGGTCGACGGGCTGTGCTCATTCATCAAGATTACTCGTCACTTTTTCGACGCCAGCCCCTAGAGAGGGTCGCGCACATTTCAATCTCGTGACGAACTTCGCGTCACGTCGTTGTCAGGTGCGGTGACCCGCAAGCGTCTTCCGAGCGAAGATGGTGAAGGGGGATACACCATCTTCGCTCGCGACCGGGAAGTCTGAATTGGGGAGGTCCCTGGGGTTCCCGTTCAATTCGCTTCAGCCATGTCGGATTTGGCCGCGACCCCTGTGCACCTTGCACGAGAGTTTCTTCACGGCGAAAATATTGGGGGCGGCGTGTTCAGGACCACCTTGAGCCTCGAGGCATTCGCGAGAGCCAAAACCCAGTGGTCCGGGCCCACGAGGTCGAGCGAACGGCGGGGCGAGTTTGGGCTGCTTGGCGATATTGGTCATCAGGGTGCCCGGTGATCGTGGGGGACACTCGTGTCCTCTTCAGCGAGGTCCTGGGACTGGGCCTTGGCGAAGGCGTCGCCGAGCGCAGTCGAGGAGTCGTAGGAAGGGAGCGAGTCGTACACGCTGGTGGCGACGGGTGCGGTGCTCGAATGGTGTGCGGGAAGGGCAATGGCGTGAAGATGCGGCTCGCGCTCTTCGGAAAGGTCGGGCATGGCAAAACGGTCCCACTCGCGTTGGACGTACTGGTCGGCGATCTCGGCGTCGGAGAGTCCGGCGTTCGGAAGTGGTGTGTCACTCACGGCATTACTCCTTGGTTGATCGAAGTCACCAAGGGTCTGGAGTGATTTGTCCAATTGTAATCTTCACGGGGCGATAAAGCAATCAGAATCCGTAATTCTTACGTTGGCCCCTTGCGCTTTTGTCTTGATAACGGAACAATCACGCGTGAGATACCTTGGTAGTTCGACAGTGTCACAGCGGGCTGCAAAGGTGGAGACGTGGCCAAAAAGTACCTTCGAGTGCCCGAGCTCATCGTAGGCTTCGACACCGAGACCACGGGGCTCGACGTCGCGAGCGAAAGGGCCATATCGTACGGGTTTTGCGCGTACCGCTACGGAACTCCGGAATGGAGCGAGCAGTTCTACGTGCTTCCTGATCGCCCGATCGCTCCCGCCGCCAAACGGGTACACGGCCTGAGCGTTGAAGATATCGAAGCGAAGCGAGACCGCCACACGGTCCTCAGTGTCCAGAGCGGCCTCGTGCGGGCGGTCGAGATCCTGCGACGCTATCAACAGCAGGGCGCCTCGATCGTGGGAGCCAATGTCGTGCGGTTCGACCTCGAGATGCTGCGTCGCAGCTACGAGTCAGTGTTCGGTAAGTCGCTCGCAGATGAGTACTTCGACCTGTCGCTGCTTTCGATCATCGACGTGGTCGAACACGATCTCGCCATCGACCCAAGTCGTGAGGATCGTCCCCGCCGTGGGCTTTCGTATCTGTGCAAGTACTACGGTGTCGCGCCCGGTGGGCACGACGCCCTGGGTGACGCGCGCGCGACGGTCGAGGTATTCATCGAGCAGGTGATCCGCAACAACGCCGGACAGATGCCCCTTCATCTCGAGTTTCCGCTGCTTGGAAGCAATTCCAGCGTCGAAGTGACCAAACCGTAGATTCTTGCGCAGCTTGATCAAAGTTCGGGATGGTAGAGTTGCACCCTTAGGGGCCGTTGGCGCAGTCTGGTAGCGCACTTGCATGACACGCAAGGGGTCACAGGTTCAAGTCCTGTACGGCCCACCAATGAAATCTGTCGGGACATCGTGAACAGCTGAACCTGTGCAGGCTATCTGAATCCGTCTCCCTTGGGTTGGTAGTCGCGATTGGGGTCCATTCTCGTTTCGCCGATGAACTCACCGTCCTCGGTCGCGAAAGTGACCACATCATCGAGGACGTAGAGACGAATTCGTGCACCTCGGTATTTCCGGGTCTGGGGATGGTAGGGGCGCGAGTGCTTGTAGAGCACGCCCGCGGCCATGAGGTCGCTCTCGAAGCCCGAGCGCCCACCGCGGGCTTCCGCGTTATAGATCGCACCATTGTCCGTCAACACGCTCGCCGGCGTGCCGAATTGCGCGCTGGTCTGGGCAAAGAGACGCCGTACGTGTTCGCCGTTGACCGTGGGGTAGGCGCGTGCGCACAGCACCAGGCGCGAGTGGTCGTCGAGGAAGGTGAGGATCTCGACCCCGGTGCCGTCTTCAAGTTGCCAGTGGGTCATGTCGGACTGCCAGCACTCGTTGGGTAGGTCCGCCTCGAAGCGGATGTAGGACGACTTCGGTCGCTTCTTCGGCGCGGGCGTGACGAAACCACGTCGGGTGAGGATGCGCTGGATCGTCGAGACCGACGGCGCAGCCAGACCCTCGCGCAGTAGGTGGGTCTTGATCGTGTCGGCCCCGGCGTCGGTGCCAATGTCCACGAGCTCCTTGCGCAGTTCGATGATCCGGTCCTCGACCTGAGGTGGCGTGGCGTTCTGGTTCGAGTGGGGACGCTTCGAGCGGGCCTCAAGGCCCGCCGGGCCCTCTTGTCGGTAGCGCTTGACGAGCGTGCAGACCCAGGCCGGCGAGACCCCGTATTTCTTGGCCGTGGCGCGAACCCCCAAACCCTGGGACACCACCGACGCCACAAGAATCTCGTTTTTGACTATGAAACACCCCCACCAGAGTGTTCACGATGTCCCGACAGATCCGTTCATTATCTTGTGAAGGTAGAGACTGTACGGCCCACCAATGTACGGCCCACCACATTTTCTTTACATTTCTTTGCAATGATTGGGTTTCTTACACACTCGCTCAATGTCCCACCCGAAGGATGAGCAACTTGGTGAGCAATGCAGATTGTTGGTTCAGATCGGTGTCCCGACGTGACAGTTCTACAAACTTTCACTGGCTATCGAGAGCTGATTGGGGCTTTCAGGACAGACTAAAGAAGACGACTCAGCCCCATATTAAAGGTTCCGTTGCCCATGGCAGCCAAGCTTGAGTCTCCGGATCTTGGATTGAAATTTCGGCAGGAAGTGCTCTCGAAGGCTCTCCGGGAAATGCATCCTTAGGGTCAGCGATACCAAATCGAAACCTTCGACCCAAAATGTCAGAGCACATCATGACTTGGGTGACCGCTCGACGGTCGTCGCGTTCTAAGTACTCTTCGAATATCGAATTGATCGCTCTGCCGTGGGGCCAAGTTTCACCCTTCTTATCGAAAGCTTCGCTAGGTCGAATGTCACCGAATCGCAGCAACGCCCATTCGCCAATATTGTTCTGGTTGCGCGCGACTACTACGATGTCGAGCGCGGGTCCTGCTCCCGAATTCCTGATCGTCATGTACCAGTCCGCGCCATCTCGAATGAAGTTTCTCATTTCCAGTGATTAAGTCCCTTCGAGT
>PKZO01000059.1:0-17844 GCA_003133125.1 Acidimicrobiaceae bacterium
AGAAGACACGCGACAATGAATCCGTCAGCGAGAGGAAAGGACTGCTCGAAGTCGACGTAGACCTTTGAGTTCTCCGAGGCGACGAGTGAACGATGCGCGTACCACGCTACCCAATAGAGCACGATGATAACGGCCAGGACGTAACACGTACGTTCGACCCGACGAAGGGGATCAGGCACGTGTAACCGTCGAGCTAGTGCGCGCCCACCGGTGCGCCCACGAACCCTTCGAGCAGCACGCGTCCGTCGGCACTACCGAGCAGCGTGGACATCGCGCGCTCGGGATGGGGCATCAAACCAACGACGTTTCCCTCCACGTTCGAGACGCCCGCGATGTCGTCACGCGAACCATTGGGGTTCTCCTTGTAGCGAAGCACGATCTGGTCATTGGCGACGAGCGAGGCGAAGGTCTCGTCATCACAGGTGTACGAGCCCGAGAAGTGGTTGATGGGTATGACCAGCTCCTGGCCCACCGTGGCACCTCGGGTGAGCACGGACTTGGTGGACTCGACGATCAGCGTTGTTGGCTGACAGAGAAACGTGAGCCCTCGGTTCTTTTGCAGGGCCCCGGGCAAGAGCCCCGCCTCGGTCAAGACCTGGAAACCATTGCAAATACCAAGGACTGCGCCGCCCGCGCGAGCGAACTGCGCGACCGCTTCCATCACGGGCGAGAAGCGCGCCAAGGCTCCGGGGCGAAGATAATCACCGTGGGCGAAACCACCAGGAAGGATCACCCCGTCAAACCCGTCGAGGTGGGTGGCCGAATGCCAGACGAACTGCGCCTCGGCGCCCAAGGCGCTCATCGCTTCGAGGGCGTCGTACTCACAGTTCGAGCCCGGGAACACCACGACGCCAATTCGGTTCATCGTCTAGCCCTTCGTAGCGCTGCGCGCCGTCGCGTTCTCGATCACCGGATTGGACAAGAGCCGTTCCGCGAGAGCCGAGGCCATCGCCAGCGCTGATGATTCGTCCGTCGCGTCGATGTTCATGCGAAACGACTTTCCGGCTCGAACGTGGGTGACACCATTGAATCCGAGTGCCGGTAGCGCCCGTTCGATGGTGGCGCCCTCAGGATCAGCGATGCCTTCACGTAGGGTGACGTCGACGATAACTGGGTAGTTCACTTCCATTCACCGTACCATTCAGCGAGGGAATGACCGGTGACTCGTTCGTAACACGCGACGTATCGGTCCGACGTCACCTTGACAATGTCCTCGGGCACGTCCGGCGGTGGCGGAGTCCGGTCCCATTCTTTTGTCGATAGCCAATCGCGAAACGGCTGCTTGTCAAATGACGGTGGCGTCTCGCCAGCGCGGACCTGGTCGGCGGCCCACAGGCGCGAGGAATCGGGCGTCAACACCTCGTCACACACGACCAGGGCACCGTCTACGAAACCCAGTTCAAACTTCGTGTCAGCGAGCACGAGTCCAACCTTCGCGAGTGACGCGGCCGCTCGCGCGAACAGGTCCAGACAGAGCGTCTTTGCCTGGTCCAATGTCTCCTCACCGACCATGCTCGCGGCCGTCGTGAGGTCAATGTAGATGTCGTGACCCGACTCGGCCTTCGTCGAGGGCGTAAACAGGGGCGACTCGAAGGGATCGGTAAGCCTCATCCCTGATGGCAGCGCCATTCCACAGACCGTCCCCTGGGCCATGTACTCCTCGTACGCGTGACCGGCGAGTCGACCGCGCACGATGCATTCGAGCGCCATCATCTGAGCACGCCGTACCAGCATCGTGCGACCGTGCCACTGCGTCTGCTCGAGGAATCCGGGCACGAACTGATCGATCTCCTCGGGGTCACACGAAACCAGGGACGACGGCACCTGGCCCGTGAACTCACGAAGCCAGTAGTTGGTCAGTCCGGTGAGAACTCGTCCCTTCTCGGGAATCGTTTCACTCATCACGACGTCAAAGGCACTCATGCGGTCTGACGCCACCATCAGCAGATGAAACTCGTCGACTTGGTACAGGTCGCGCACCTTGCCCGAGTAGACGTGGTGTAGGTCCAGGCTCACGGCGCCCACGATAACGCGTCAAGGAAACGGCGTCGATGATGAAGTAGGCGTTGCGCATCAAAGGCCTTCTCGAGTGCATCGTTACTCAACGTGACGGCGTCGTCGCTTTCGACCACTTCGCGGAAATTTCTACGCTCCTCGAGCGCACGTCGCGCGCAGCTTTGCACGATCCGATAGGCGTCGTCGCGCGACATACCTGATTCGACGAGCGCCAGCAGCACGGACTGCGAGAAGACCAGCCCGAGCGACGTCACCGTCAGGTTCTCCAATGCACGCTCGGGGTACAGCACAAGACCAGTCGCGAGCGCGGTGGCCTTTCGCAGCATGTACACCGTCAACTGCAGCGCGTCGGGCAGCACCACCCGCTCGACGCTCGAATGCGAGATATCGCGCTCGTGCCACAGTGCGACGTCTTCGAGTCCGGCTTGTAAGTAACCCCGCAGGACACGACTGAGACCGCAGAGCCGTTCGGACAGCACGGGGTTGCGCTTGTGAGGCATCGCCGAAGAACCCTTCTGACCAGGAGCGAAGGGCTCCTCAGCCTCGCCGACCTCGCTGCGCGCGAGGAGCCGTACCTCGAGAGCGAACTGCTCGATCGAGGTCCCCAACGCCGCGCAGGCGTAGAGCAGTTCGGCGTGACGGTCCCGGGCGATCACCTGGGTGGCGGGCACGGGCACGAGACCAAGCGCGGCGCATACGTATTCTTCGACGGCGGGATCGATGTTCGAGTACGTCCCGACCGCTCCCGAGAGCTTGCCCACCGCGATAGCCGTGCGCGCACGCTGCGCTCGTTCAACGTCGCGCTGCACCTGGAGCGCGAACAGCGAGAACTTCGCGCCATAGGTGGTCGGTTCAGCGTGCATGCCGTGCGTGCGTCCGGTGATCGGCCAGTCGATCGTCTCAAAAGCGCGCACCGTGAGTGCATCTCGTAGGGCCAGCGCTTCAATGATCACGATGTCCATCGCGCGCGTGAGCGTGTAACACAGTGCGGTGTCGACAACGTCCGAGGAAGTCAGGCCGTAGTGGATCCACGCGCCCTCGGGCATGCCGACATGCGACTGCACGACGTCAACGAANNTCTCGTCGACCACCGGTCGACGCGAACGCAGCGCGGCGACCTCTCGGGCGGGCAAGACGCCTTCCTTGGCGAGTGCCTCGGCAGCGAGGATCTCGACTTCGAGCATGGTGTCGAAGCGGTTGACGTCACCAAAGAGCGCGGCGACGTCGGGTGGTGAGTACCTGGGGATCATGACACTCCTCTAGATCACGGCCAGGGCGATGTCGTTGCGCATCACCCTTCCCTCAAAGGTTACGAGCGACGCGCCCTCGTAGGCGAGTTCGCGCGCTTGGCGCACGGAATCGGCGACGCCGGTGAGGGCGAGCACTCGCCCGCCCGCGGTGATGAACCGGCCTCGTTCGTCGAGTTCGGTGCCCGCGTGGTACACGGTCACCCCTTCGACTGGCTGGGCCAGCTGACCGTCTCTTCCCAGTCCGAAGATCATGTCGCCGTGACGCGGGTGATGTGGATAACCGTGCGCGGCGAGTACGACCGTGACGGCGTACTGCGATGTTCCCACCGCCCCCTTCTCAAGACGGCCCTCGCCCACGGCGCGCAACAGGTCGAAGAGCCGTGCACCGTAGAGCGGTGCGATGACCTCGGTCTCGGGGTCGCCGAAGCGCACGTTGTACTCGAGCAATTTAGGACCCTTGGAAGTCAACATCACCCCGGCGTAGAGGACGCCGCGAAAATCAATGGCGCGCTTGTGCAGTTCGTCCACCGTGGGCGCGACGACACTCGTCATGACTTCTTTGACGAGTTCGCTGGTCATTACTTCCATGGGCGCGTAGGCGCCCATGCCGCCGGTGTTCGGTCCGGCGTTGGCGTCGCCCACGCGCTTGAAGTCCTGGGCGGGCGCGAGCGCGAAGGCTCGCGTGCCGTCAAAGAGCACGGTTAACGAACACTCCTCGCCGTCGAGCCCTTCTTCGATGACCACGGTCGTGCCCGCGTCCCCGAAGGAAGTACCACTCAGTTTCTCCATGACGTCACGTCGGGCTTCGGCGAGGTACGCGGTGACGAGCACTCCCTTGCCCGCCGCGAGTCCGTCGGTCTTTATCACGTAGGGAGGGCTCATCGTCGAAAGGAACGCCAACGCCTCGTCCTCGTGATGAAAGACGCCGAAGCGTGCGGTGGGTACGCCGGCGCTGGCGAGGAATTCCTTCATGTAGGCCTTGGAACCCTCGAGGCGCGCGCCCTCAGCTCCCGGGCCCACCACCGTCTTTCCCTGGGCACGTAGTTCATCGGCGAGACCGTCCACCAGGGGTTGCTCGGGTCCGATGACGAACAGATCCGCCTCGAGCTCGGTTGCGGGAACGCTCACACACGAGATGCCGTGCGCGGCGATGCCCGCGTTGCCCGGGGTCACGACCACGCCCCCGCTCTGGGCGAGGGCCCACGCCAGCGCGTGCTCGCGCGCGCCTGATCCAACGACGACGCTGCTGGTCACGAGGGTCGAACGAACTGCTCTCGGCCCGGACCAACACCGACGACCGAGATGGGTACCCCGATGGTGTCCTGGAGGAATTTCACGTAACTCGTGGCCTTCTCGGGCAACTGCTCGTAACTCGTGAAGGACGTGAGGTCACTTCGCCAGCCCGGCAACACCTCATAGACCGGTGTCACTTCGTGCAGGATTGACTGGTGATAGGGCGGGTAGTCGTATCGCACGCCGTTCGCCTCGTAGGCCACGCACACTTTGATCTCGTCCAGAGTGTCCAGCACGTCCAACTTGGTGAGTGCGATCTCGCTCAGCGAATTGAGCCGAGCGGCCTGGCGCGCCATGACGGCGTCGAACCATCCGACCCGACGTCGCCGACCTGTGTTGGTGCCGAACTCGTGACCGCGCTCGACCAGCAGTTCAGCCATATCACCGTCGAGTTCGGTCGGAAACGGTCCCGCGCCGACGCGCGTCACGTACGCCTTGGCGATGCCGACGATGTCGGTGAGGTCGCGCGGTCCGAGCCCCGAACCCGTGCAGGCACCGCCGGCCACGGGATTCGATGAGGTGACGAAGGGATACGTGCCGTGGTCGAGGTCGAGGAACGTCGCCTGCGCCCCCTCAAGCAGGATCCGCTCGCCGCGGTCGAGGGCGTCGTGCACCACCGCAACGGTATCCTTGATCATGGGCGCGATGCGAGGAGCCATCTCGTCGAGGTACTTCGCGATGATGTCTTTCGCGGGTATCGAGGGTCGGTTGTAGATCTTGTTCAAGATCAGGTTCTTCTCGTGCAACACGACGTCGAGTTTTTCGCGAAAGATCTTGGCGTCGAGCAGGTCCTGGACGCGCAGCCCCACGCGCGATGACTTATCGGCGTACGCCGGACCGATCCCGCGTTTGGTAGTGCCAAGAGCGTTCTTACCAAGAAACCGCTCGGTGAGACGGTCCAACTCCTGGTGGTAGGGCATGATGAGATGCGCGTTGCCCGACACGACGACTTTGGACACGTCGACGCCCTTGGCACTCAGGGTGTCGAGTTCGCCGAGCAGCACCGCGGGGTCGACGACGACACCGTTGCCGATGACCGGGGTGATATGCGGGTAGAGGACGCCTGAGGGCACGAGTTGGAGGGCGAAGGCTTCGCCGTTGACGACAATGCGGTGCCCGGCGTTGTGGCCCCCCTGGTAACGCACCACCATGTCCATGTCACGAGCTAGGAGATCGGTGAGTTTTCCTTTTCCTTCGTCACCCCACTGGGTTCCGACTACCACGGTTGCGGGCACTGGACTCCCTCGAGACGGCCTCGTTGCCTTCCAAGCCTACCGTACTCAAAATCACACCTGGGCTACCAGAACGTGAACAGCCTTCGCTCTGGCCCGCGCTTGGCGTGGTCTCCTTGTCGACAACTTCGAGCCACGCGAGTAGTACCCGGCCCTGGTCAACGCTTGGTCGCGCTCGAGCGACCGAAGCGACGTCATACGCCTTTTCTTTGACGACGCACGGCCTCGATGAAGAGTGCGATCTGGTTTTGTACGGGCACCAGGTCGCGACGGTACTGGCGATGGGTCTCCTCGACCACCGAGCGGGCCCGCCTCGCGCTCGTCGCAAGCTCTTGTTTCAGGGAATCGACGCTCGCCTCGAGCGCCATGATCCTCTTGACGCCCTCGAGGTTGACGCCCTCGTTGGTCAGATCCTGGATGCGACGCAGTGCGGCGAGGTCGGCATCGGAAAAACGGCGCGAGCCGCCTCTCGTACGTTGAGGGCTCAGTAGACCACTTCGCTCGTAGTTTCGAAGCGTCTGGGGATGCACACCGGCGAGCTCGGCGAAGACCGAGATCACGTAGACCGGATGTTCGTGTCGTTCTGTCATCATTCAATTTCCTCGTGCAACGCGGTGGCCAGCTTCTCCACGAGCGAGCGCTGTTCCTTGTTCAGCTTCTTGGGTACCGTCACACTCACCGTGACCAAGAGATCCCCCGCGGCGTGCTTGCCAACGGCCGGTACTCCGCGCCCGCGCACGCGCATGGTGGTGCCCGGCTGGGTGCCCGCGGCGATCTTCAACGTGACCGGTTCGTCCAAGGTGGGGACCTCGATGGTGGTGCCTAGCATCACCGCGGTGAGCGGTACCTTCACGATCGTCGTGACGTTGCGAGCCTTACGCGCAAAGCGGGCGTCGGGGGTCACGTGCACGTCCACGAAAAGGTCACCGGCCGGACCGCCGTGGGTGCCAGGATTGCCCTTCGCCTTCAGGCGTATGCGCTGACCGTCAACGACTCCCGCGGGCAGGCGTACGTTCACGCGCCGCGATGATGGTTCACGACCAGTACCCTGGCACGTCGGACAGGGCGTCACGATACGACCTCCCCGACCTTGACAAACCGGGCAGACGCTCGACATCGCGAAAGGTCCCTGGTCGTCGTTGAGGACGCCTCGGCCCTGGCAACGCTCACAGGTCGCGAAACCGGTCCCGGGTGCCGCACCGTTGCCTCCACAGGTATGACACGCGTTCGCGCTAGGCAGGTTCACCGTCGTGGTGACCCCTTTGACCGCGTCACGAAAGCCGAGATGCAGCGAAGTCTCCAGGTCGGCACCGCGCTGGGCGCGCTGGCGACGTTGTCCGAACAGACCACCGAAGATGTCCCCGAGATCACCGAGGTCACCGCTTTGAAAATTGAAGCCGCCCGCGCCCGCGCCTGGTCCACCCGGACGAATTCCGCCCGTCGCACCAAGTCGGCGCACCTCGTCGTATTCCTTGCGCTTTGCCTTGTCGCCCAAGACGTCGTAGGCGACTGAGACCTCTTTGAACTTCTCCTCTGAACCCGGATGGGTATCGGGGTGCAACTCCTTGGCCAGTTTTCGGTACGCGCGCGTGATCTCCTTCTCGGTCGCACTCGACGTCAGCCCAAGAACTTTGTAGTAGTCCGTGTCGAACCACTCGCGTTCGGCCATTTAGCCCTTCACTCTCACCATGGCTGGGCGCAAGACGGCACCCTTCCAGCGGTAACCCGCGCGCAGCACGTCTTCGACGATCTGTTCATCATCGCCCTCGTCACCGGGCACGTGCGCGACCGCGTCGTGCACCTGGGGATCAAAGGCGACGCCCACAGCGTCGATACGTTCAAGCCCTTGTTTGGCGAGAGTATCGAGTAGCAACGCCCGCGACTGATCGATCGCGGCCGCCTCTTCGTTCGCGACACCTACGAAGTGGGCCTGGGCCAGGTCGAGCGCGTCGAGTACCGGCAATAACTTCGATACAACGTCACCCGCTGCTCGTGCGGCCGATTCCTCGGACGAACGCGCCACGCGCTTTCGGTAGTTCTCAAAATCAGCTTGCAGTCGTTGGAGCGAATCGAGATAGTCGTCACGTTCTCGCTCCAGGTCGCTGCGCGGATCCTGCAGTCCAGCGGCGGCGCTTTCTCGCGCCGCCACCTCGCCGTTGGCCACTACTTCGTCGCCAACCTGTTCATTGGTCGTGGTCTTGTCGGTCACGGTTCGTCAACGATCTCGGCATCAACGATGTCGTCGTCGTTGCCCGCGGGCGCCGCCGGCTCAGCGTTGGCCTTGGCCGCTTCCTCGTAGAGACGCTGGCTGAAGCCCTGGCTCGCAGTGAGCAACTTCTCCGTGGCGTTCTTGATCGCCTCGATGTCGGTGCCGCTCAGAGCCTCCTTGAGCGAACTGAGTGCTCCTTCGACGTCCTCGCGCTCAGTGCCTTGGAACGACTCGGCCTGGTCCTTTAGCAACTTCTCGGTCTGGTACACCAGGCCGTCGGCGTTGTTACGAACTTCGGCCTCGTCGCGACGCTGGCGGTCCTCTTCGGCGTGCGCCTCGGCGTCACGGACCATCCGGTCGATCTCGTCCTTGGAGAGCGACGAACCGCCGGTGATGGTCATCGACTGGGTCGCCCCGGTCGCCATGTCCTTCGCCGAAACGTGGACGATGCCGTTCGCGTCGATGTCAAAGGTGACCTCGATCTGGGGCACTCCACGGGGCGCCGGTGGGATTCCCACCAACTGAAACTTGCCCAACGTCTGGTTGTAGGACGCCATCTCACGCTCGCCCTGGAGTACGTGCACCTCAACCGAGGGCTGATTGTCGTCGGCCGTAGTGAAGGTCTGTGACTTTTTGGTCGGAATCGTGGTGTTGCGGTCGATGATCTTGGTCATGACCCCACCCTTGGTCTCGATACCGAGCGACAATGGTGTCACGTCGAGTAGCAGGATGTCCTTCACGTCACCCTTCAGCACGCCCGCCTGTACCGCGGCGCCGATGGCGACCACTTCGTCGGGGTTCACGGTCTTGTTGGGTTCCTTGCCCGTGACCTTGGTGACGAGTTCCTGGACGGCGGGGATTCTTGTCGAACCACCCACGAGGATCACGTGGTCGATCTTGTCCAAGGTGAGTCCCGCGTCCTTGATGGCCTGGTCAAAGGGCTTACGACAACGCTCGACGAGGCTCGCGGTGAGCTCGTTGAACTTGGCGCGCGTCAACTTGAGGTCGAGGTGCTTGGGGCCGTCGGCCGTAGCGGTGATGAAGGGCAGGTTGACCTGGGTCTCTTGGACCGCGGACAACTCGATCTTCGCCTTCTCCGACGCTTCCTTCAGGCGTTGTACTGCCATCTTGTCCTGGGAGAGGTCCACGCCTTCGGTGTCCTTGAAGGTCTTGACGAGCCATTCCATGACCGCGTCGTCCCAGTCGTCACCACCGAGGTGCGTGTCACCGTGGGTCGATTTCACTTCAAAGACGCCGTCGGCGATATCGAGGACCGAAACGTCAAAGGTCCCACCACCGAGGTCGAAGACCAGCACGGTTTGCTCCTGACCGGCCTTGTCGAGGCCGTAGGCGAGGGCCGCGGCGGTCGGTTCGTTCACGATGCGTAGGACCTCGAGACCAGCGATCTGGCCGGCCTCTTTGGTCGCGGTGCGCTGAGCGTCATTGAAATACGCCGGAACGGTGATGACCGCTTGGGTCACCGTGTCGCCCAGGTACGCCTCAGCGTCGCGCTTCAGCTTCTGGAGGATGCGCGCGGAGATTTCTTGGGCGGTGTACTTGGTGCCGTCGATGTCGACCGACCACTTCTCACCCATGTGACGCTTAACCGAGCGGATGGTCCGGTCGGGGTTGGTAATCGCCTGACGCTTGGCCACCTCACCGACCAGTACTTCACCGGTCTTTGAAAAACCAACGACGGAAGGGGTTGTGCGCCCACCCTCGGCGTTAGGGATAACGACGGGTTCGCCCGCCTCGAGCACACTGACCACCGAGTTGGTGGNNCGATTCCGACTGCCTTTGCCATGAACTGCTCCTTAACTCTTCTGCGATCTCGACTCGCCAGACCCTCTGGACAGCGAGAACTTACAGAACCAATGATACAGAGTTGAGCCTCATCTTGTCAAGAAAATAGATAGTCTTTCTTATAGTTCTTAAGACCGTGGGGCCGCCCGAGCCACGAGGACTCGAAAAGCCCCAATTTTGAGAGAATCCACCCAGTCACTACGCTTATGACGTGCCTGACCTTATTCTCCTTCGCCACGGCCAGTCAGAGTGGAACGAACTCAACCTGTTCACGGGCTGGCAGGACGTGGATCTGACGAGCCTGGGTGAGACCGAAGCCGTGAATGCTGGCAAACTGCTCGCCGCCGAGAAGGACCTCGACCTGCGGGTCGTGCACACCTCGGTACTCACGAGGGCCATCCGCACCGCGGACATGGCATTGCACGCAGCCAAGCGCTCATGGCTGCCCGTGCGGCGCAGTTGGCGTCTCAACGAGCGTCACTACGGCGACCTCACGGGCAAGGACAAGAAGCAGACCGCCGAGCAGTTCGGCAACGACCAGGTGAAACTCTGGCGTCGTTCCTACGACGTACCGCCGCCGCCCCTGCCCGAGGGCGACCCTCGCAGTAACGCCCTGGACCCGCGATACCGCGACGTGCCGCGCGAATTCATACCATTGACCGAATGCCTGAAGGACGTGGTGGCGCGAGTGACGCCCTACTTCAGCGACGTCATCGTCGAGGACCTGCGCAAGGAAGCGGTCAGTGGGGGGGCCGTCATCGTCGTAGCGCACGGAAACTCTATCCGTGCGCTACGAAAAGTGCTTCAGCACATCGATGACGCGCAGATCGCGGAACTCGAGATCCCTACTGGGATCCCCTACCGGATCAGGATGGACAACGAGCTCAACGTGCTCGAAGCCGACTACTTGGGAGACCCGCTGGCCGCGGCGGCGGCGGCCGAAGCCGTCGCACGCCAGGCCGGCTGAGTCATACCGCTTCGGGACCCCGTTCGTTGGTACGTATACGCACCACGCGCTCGACGTCCGTCACCCACACTTTGCCGTCACCAACGGTGTCAGTGCGTGCGGCATTCACAATGGCGTCGAGGACCGATTCCACCTGTTCATCGGTGACCACGATCTCGATTTGGATCTTGTCAATGAAGTCGAACTCGTATTCTTTGCCGCGGTAGATCTCAATGTGACCTCCCGTGCGTCCGAATCCTCGTACCTGACCCACTGTCATTCCCGTGACGCCAACTTCTTTTACCGCCACTTTGACTTCGTCAAGTTTGAACGGCTTTACGACTGCGGTTATTAATTTCATCGTCGCTCCTTAGACGTTGTCGCTGTGCAGGTGACTGGGACTTTCCACCGGCTCACCGAAGGTGGGCTCGGGGAAGGCTTCCTCATCGTGAATCGCGAGGTCACCTATGGCGAGCGTCGCATCATCCTCACGTAGACCACCCAAGACGAACTTCACAAAATAGAAGATAATCGTCGTTGCGAAGGCAGTCCAACCGATGATCCATAGCGCGGCGAGGAACTGTTCCCACAGCTGGTGGAACGAGTGACCGTAGAACCAGCCGTCGACGAAGAACGATCCCGCACCTTTGTAGTGCGCGCCCTTGATGCCGTACTCGACCATACCCGGGTCCGCGAAGATGCCCACGAGTAAACCACCCGTGAGTCCAGCGAAGCCGTGGGTGTAAACAACACCCAACGCATCGTCAACCTTGGAAAAGGGCCGGCACTTGGAAATGAAATTCCAGGCGAACCAGACGACCGTCGAGGCGATAAGGCCCACGTAGATGGCCCCGGCACCGTTCACCCAGCCTGCGCTTGGGGTGATGGCGACCAGTCCACATATCATGCCGTTTATCGCTCCGAGGAACGTCGGTTTCTTCTGTTTCGTCCCGATCATGTCCCAAACGACCCACGTTATTAATCCGACGGCGGTCGCCACGTTGGTGTTGAGCACGGCGGCCGCGGCGTCGGCGCCCGCGTAGAACGGGTCGCCTCCGTTAAAGCCGTTCCAGCCCAACCACAGGATGCCCGCGCCGACCGCGACCATCATCAGGTTGCTCGGGAAAGCGTTCTCCTTATCCTGCCAGCGACGTGGTCCGAGAATCGCGGCGCCAACGAAGGCCGCCACACCGGCACTGAGGTGGATCACGTAACCACCGGAGTAGTCGACCGCGCCCTTGATGGCGAAGAAACCACCACCCCAGAGCAGCTTCGCGTCCACGCAGTAGACCATGGTGATCCACAACGGAACTATGAGCAACCAGGCCTTGAACTTGAGCCGACCCACCAACGCACCCAAGAAGAGGATGGGCGTGATCGCCGCGAACACGAACTGGAAGTACGCCAGGGTCGCGGTCGGAAAGTGGAACGGTACGAGTGAATTGGCACCCGAGACCGCTTGGCCTTGTTCAGAACCCGCGGTTGCCAGCGGCGTGAAGTGGCCAATGAAGTTACTCCAGAACGATCCGGTTGCGCCGAAGTGCGACGCAGGTCCGAAGGCCAGGTTGTAACCCCAGAGCATCCACACCACGAGCGTGATCGAGAACGCCATGAACGTCATGAACATGGTGTTGACGATCCACTTCTTTCGAACTAGACCGCCATACAGCACTGCGATCCCCGGAAGGCTCATCAAACCGACCAACGTCGCGGCGACTAGCTGCCACGTGTTGTCAGCTGGATTGAGCCAACTGGGATATGGGATGTTGGTGACTGCGGTGAGCACATCCACTCCTTTTGATTACTAGGAGAGGGCGACGCTGACCTCAAGTTGATGGCACCAGTGTGTCAATTGAGGATTTCTGCTTCGTTAGCGAAGTGTTTCGGGCGTATGAACAACGCCCGGATTTCAAGCCTCGTTTTGTTTCGGAGCCGCGGTGGCGAGGGACCGCTCGACGACCTGGGAGATGTCAAGGACCGACACCTCGTCGCCCTTCCCATTGGCTTTTACTGCATCGTCGAGCATAATCATGCAAAACGGACAGGCCGTCGAGACAATGTCCGCACCGGTGCCGAGGGCCTCGTTGGTGCGATCCATGTTGACGCGCTTGCCGATGTTCTCTTCCATCCACATCCGCGCGCCGCCCGCGCCACAGCAGAAGCCCTTCTCTCGACAACGCCCCATTTCGACCTTTTTCACGCCCGGGATCGCGTCGAGCACGTTGCGGGGTTCGTCAAAGACCCGGTTGTGGCGACCCAGATAACAGGGGTCGTGGTAGGTCACCGTCCCCTTGTAAGCCACGCCCGGCACGAGCCGGCCGTTCGCCACGAGGTGGCTGAGCAACTGGGCGTGGTGGATCATCTCGAAGTCGCCCCCAAGGTCCGGATACTCATTCTTCATCGTGTTAAAGCAGTGCGGGCAGCTCGCGACGATTTTCTTGGCTCCCACTTCGTTCAGCGTCGCGATGTTGGCCTTGGCCATCTCTTGGAACAAGTACTCATTACCCATGCGCCGCGCCGGGTCGCCAGTACACGATTCACGGGGCCCGAGGATGGCAAAAGAGACGCCCGCGCGGTGCAACATGCGCGCCGTGGACTCGACCTGCTTTCGACCGCGCTCGTCAAGCGCGCCCGCACAACCCACCCAGTAGAGGTACTCGACGTCCTCGGGGATCACGCCGTCGACAATCGGTACCTCGAAATCGAGCGCGCCGAGCCACTCGGTGCGCTTCGACGCTCCGAGCCCCCACGGGTCGCCCTGGTTTTCCATGTTGCGCAACAAAAGACTGGCCTCGCTCGGAAAACGACTCTCCATCAAGACCTCGTATCTGCGCATGTCGATGATGGCGTCCACGTGCTCGATGTCAACTGGACATTGCTCGACGCAACTCCCACACGTGGTGCACGACCACAGCACATCGGGGTCAATGGTCGTGGGCACCAGTGTCGCCACGTCGCTCGCCGATCCGCCCGACAAGAGCCGGTCCGCCGAGGCGAACATGTTGTCGCGCAGTCCCATGATCAGCAGTTTGGGGCTGAGGGGCTTGTCGGTGTTCCACGCCGGACACACCGACTGGCATCGACCGCACTCGGTGCACGTGGCGAAGTCGAGCATCTGCTTCCACGTGAAGTCCTCGATCTTGCCCGCACCAAAGACGGCGTCCTCACTGACGTGCTCCATGTCCATGTCGGGGGTCTTGTCGAGGCCTCCGAGCGCGCGCGGACGACGCGAGACTCCGATGTTGATGGGCGCGAGAAAAATATGCAGGTGCTTCGAGTACGCGACGAAGACGAGGAAGCCGGTGATCACCGCGATGTTGGCAAGCAGGAACACCACCTCAAGAACCGAATTCACTCCCGAACCCAAAGGGTGCAGCCAGATCGCCACGACGTGGCTCGCGAAGGCCCACTTCGACTCGCCGTAGGGGAAATGACCGGTGTTCACCTGGGCCGCGCGATAGACCAAGAGCGTGATTATCACCATGGAGATGAGGAACAGCACCAACCAGGCAGCGCCCAGGTGACTACCGTAGAAGCGGCTGGCGCGCTCCTTGCGTGAGGGCGCGTTCTTGATCCTGATCAGGGTGAAGACCACCAGCGAGACGAGCACTGCGGTCGCAAAGAAGTCCTCGACGAGACCGAGCCAGTTATCCCTTCCGATTAGGGGAATGTGAAAACTACGCTCGAACAGCGACCCGTACGCCTCGATGATCGTGAGCATCAATACGGTGAATCCCCACATCGTGAAGAAGTGGGCGAGCCCGGGCACGGTCCAGCGAAGGATCTTGCGCTGTCCCGCAACTTCAGAGACTTCGGCTTCGCTGACCTTTCGAAAACCCTGCCAACGACGAGGTGCGGGCTGTCCGCTTCGAATCAATCGCGAAAGCCAATAGAAGCGACGTCCCGCAATGGCGAAACAGATCAAGCTCACGCCGAGTCCAATGATGATCCGAGCTAGCACCGTTCACTCCCCATGGTCGACGCTACGGTTTCTTGAAATTCTCCGAGTAACGACTGGCCGTTGGACCACGCTGTCCCCGGTACTTCGAACCTAGGCCGGAAGAACCGTATGGACGGTCCGCGGGCGTCGTCATCTCGAAAAAACTGATTTGGCCGATCTTCATGCCCGGGTAGAGAGTTATCGGCAAATTCGCGACATTGGAGAGCTCGAGCGTGAGGTGTCCGTCCCAACCCGCGTCGACGAAACCGGCGGTTGAATGAATGAGCAGCCCGAGGCGACCAAGTGAACTCTTGCCTTCGAGGCGCGCCACCAGGTCATCGGGCAACGCCACTCGTTCGATCGTCGAACCAAGCAAGAACTCTCCCGGATGCAGAATCATAGGGTCAGTAGGACCTACGTCGATCAACTCGGTGAGGTCTTCTTGCGCATCGCGCACATCGATAACGCGTTGCGAATGATTACGAAAGACACGAAACAATTGGTCAATGTGCAGATCGACGGACGAAGGCTGAATGCAGCCATCCCCCAATGGATCGATGATGATCCGACCCTCTTGCAGAGCCTCTTTGATTGATCGATCCGAGAGAACCATAACCATCGCAACGATAGCCCGTGATGAGTTCCGGTCTTTGATCCGACCGACGGTGGACCGGACGTTGGCACAGGGCGGTGCGCACCTTCGAGAAACGCCTTCATCAGGTAATTCAGTGATTCACCCGATTCGCAATTATTTCGAAGTTGTGCCCTCCTTGGGCGGGAATCGTCCCATATCCGCACCAACCTTGAGACCAATATTGGCGACGTGCAGATGTATCTCTTCGAGCAAGTCGGTGTTGCTCTTCACCTGCGCCGTCAAGTCCGTGTTCTCTTGAATCAGCTTCTTAATGTCATCGGTATTGATCGAAGTGTGCACGGCCACCTCAGAGGAAATCGAATCTGAGCGCTTCGCAGCAATGAGGAGCGCCGCCGCCTGCACGCCGGCCATCATCGACAGGAACAGGTTGAGCAATATATATGGGTAAGGGTCAAACGCCTTCTTGTGAAGGATGTGCTCAAGAAACACCGTGTTGGTGAGCGCCCACGCGATCATCACCGCAAAAAACACGAAAACGAACGTCCACGATCCCATCATGTTGCGCATCCGGTCCGCCGCGCGTTCTCCGAGCGTGAGTTGATCGCCCGTTCGAACGCCGGGGTGATTGTGCCAAAGAGTTGGCCAAGACGATTCCATGTATTAATGATTATCGCACCGTCGTCGCGGCTTTCGAAGGGATTTAGTTCGAGGGAGCCATCGAATGAGGGTGGGCAGCTTAAGGTCGCAGGCCGAGACCTCTGTACGCTCGCCTCCTTGAGCCCCACGCCCGCGAGAGCGATACCATGGTCCGACCGCGGGCGTAGTTCAGCGGCAGAACATCAGCTTCCCAAGCTGAGAACGCGAGTTCGATTCTCGTCGCCCGCTCCAAGGATTTTCACTGTAACCCCAATGATTGCAAGGGTTTTGCTTGACCACGGGTGTCCACTGTTGACCGCAGTTGTCCCCTGTTTAGTGCCCAAGTAGTGCCCAAAATCACACTCGTAGTGCCCAAGTTTTGCCCGTTTTTGTCATCTATTGCTGGGTCGATATCATTCGGGCGGAAGAGGTCAAGCACCTGTCGAAGTGGTTGTGGGCAATAATCTGCGTAATCTCAGTTCCTCTCGGCGGTATCCTCTACCTCACGTTGGGAAAGAGTCGCTGATTTCCATACGGGTGCCGACAATGTCATCCGACCTTCTTGCTCTGGAATTTTTAAGATCAACACGCCCCGACCAAACACGGCACCGCAGCGGATTCTTCTCACAGTCAACTAAAGCGTTCAGCAGTCCCATACGTGAGCTTTTCTTATGCCAACGGTTTGTGGACCCGACAATGTCATGCGTTCAAGCGTTTTCGACGGCCGCCTGGTAGATAAGTTTCGCGTACGAGAGGAAAACTGCGAGGGACGCCGGCACGGGGCCACCCTCTATCATAAGAACCCCATTGCCGTCAGGCGTAATTAGCGAATAAGAGTTACTTGAAATTCCAATTTTCCCATGGGGTTCTTGAGGGTTTACTAATTCCACTTGATATCTGTATTCGGCACCTGGGCCGAACCCGCCGATGCTGTGAGTGAGGGTATACGTCTTTCCTCCATTACCAATATACGTTTTAACCGATCCCTTAGTAACGGCCCAGTGGGCGGTGGACTTTTCTGCCTCGAGAAGCGACCACGGCGCGATATCAACCACATAAGACTCAGGATGGTTGGGAACATAGTTCCCGACCTGTGGTGGTTCGAGGATACAATTTGTTATCACGCTCGGGGCGTCAGTGGAATTGTCCCAGGTCCCCGACAACTGAAACGAAAAATCAAAGAACGGCGTCATTGACGCCACCGTCATCCCTAAGTCTGGGCACGCTGCTTGACTCGCGAGTTGTTGCACGCAGTCATTGTACGAAGCACTGCCATCGTCAACGCCGCACGACGAAGTTGCGAGGGTCGTGGTGGTGGTCGCGACGGTCGTGGTGGTGGTCGTGGTGGTCGTACCAGCATTGGAAGGAACTGCAAAACCCACTGACCCCGCAAGGGTCGCTGCGACGAGTGCACCAGCGGAGAACTTCTTCATAGCCACATGACGACAAAATCCCAGCGCATCGAAGCGATGCTGGCGCGCGTCCTTCACTGCTTCAGTGGGCGTGTCGTTCACGATGACTCTCCTTGAGAAGTGAGGACCATTCTTCGAGACCGCTGCCACCAAATATCTAGAGCAACGTTCGAAATAGTATATTCGCGGTCGCTAGAAGTCAACGTACTTTTAGAGGAGAGGTGACACTTCCGACATGTTGGTTATGTTGGCCACAGCGTTCCTGATGATTCACCGGGTTGATGATTGGCTCCGTAACTCTTCGGGACTGCTGCACGTTTGGATGTCAGTGTGCACGGCAGTTTCACGTTTCGCTCGGAACCTTTCATAGTGCCCATGGAGTGCCCACGACAACTTGAGTCAATTCAATTCCGAGGAAATATAGCGGATAATCAGGTACTAAGCGGGCACGGTCCATACCAGTGCTTCCGCTTCCCAAGCTGAGAACGCGAGTTCGATTCTCGTCGCCCGCT
>PKZO01000059.1:17894-18212 GCA_003133125.1 Acidimicrobiaceae bacterium
CACGTCATCGAAGTGCTTGGACTCGATTAAGGCAGCAAGGTGTTGAATCTGCACTTTCAGCGCTGTCGTGAGGACCGAACTGCCAATAGCGAACGAACGAATCACGCCGATCACTCGATACGAAGGTGCTGGCTTTGGCGGGTTCGAAGAAACCACGGTATTCGAAGACCACTGCGCGTAGAGCGTCNNTCGTGGACCAACCCAGGAATGCGTGCGCCGCAAACGTTGGTGTCGGCAAATTCACGCTCGATCCGTCGGCACCAGTAATCGTGGCTACAGCGCTGCCGCCCTCAGAGTCGAAACTCACCGAGTCAGTGG
>PKZO01000013.1 GCA_003133125.1 Acidimicrobiaceae bacterium
TCGCGGATACGAGGCCGAGCGGTACGTACGCTTCTCCTCCTCGGGCGCGAGAGGTGCGCCCCAGGTCATGCCCAGCACCTTCACGTACCCGCCCAGCAACAGGGCGCGCACGCCATAGCGAGTGTCGCCGCGGGTGGTGGACCAGATCACCGGACCGAAACCAACGAAGAAGTCAGTCACCTTCATGCCGGCACGCTTGGCGGTGAGGTAGTGTCCGAATTCGTGTCCCATCACCATGAGGACAATGGCGCCGATCACCACCGGTAACGCCCAACCACCCCACCAGGTGAGCAAGGCCGCCAAGCCAGCGACGCCCACGAGAAAGAGGACGAGCGAGCGGGTCTCGCTCACCGGCGTGGGTTCTGTCGCGCTCGATGCCATCAACGAGGCACCCTAACGCCCGCGAGTCGACGGGCGGTCGCGTCGTTGGCGAAGAGGGCTTCGACGGTGTCGAGCGGGTCGGGCTCATACTGATCGAGCACGTCAGCGACCAGCGGTACGATGCGCGACCATTCGATCTGGTCGTTGAGAAACGCCTCGACCGCCACTTCATTCGCGGCGGACAACCACGCGGGTGCGGCTCCCCCGAGACGTGACGCCTCGTAGGCGAGGTCGAGCGCACCAAAGGCCTCTCGATCGGGCGCCTCGAACTCGAGAGTCAGTGACTGGCTGAAGTCGATCTGACCCCAACCATGTTCGAGGCGCACCGGTGCGCCCAGGCAGTACGCGATGGGAAGACGCATGTCGGGTCGCGAGAGTTGGGCGATCACTGCGCCGTCGACGTACTCGACCATTGAGTGCACGATCGATTGAGGGTGCACCACGACGTTCACGCGCTCGACTTCGATACCGAAGAGCGCCGAAGCCTCGAGCACTTCGAGTCCCTTGTTCATCAAGGTCGATGAGTCGACGGTGATCTTGGGCCCCATGGTCCAGGTGGGATGCTGCAGGGCGTCGTGCTTGGTGACGTGGGACAACTGCTGGCGGGTCATGCCTCGAAACGGTCCACCCGACGCCGTGAGGTGGATCATGCGCACGTCGGGATGACCGGGTTCGCGCGAGCCCTCGAGGCATTGGTGGATGGCGCAGTGCTCGGAGTCGATCGGCAGGATCTCGGCGCCGCTCGTCGCGCGGACCTTGGCGACCAGTGGCGCCGCGGCGATGAGTGACTCCTTGTTCGCCAGTGCGAGCCGTTTGCCCGAGGACAGGGCGCTCAAGGTCACCGGCAGTCCCGCGAACCCCACGACGGCGTTCACGATGATGTCGGCGCGCGAGGCGAGCTCAGCGAGTCCCTCGGCTCCCACCACGATCTCGACGCCGGGCCCCACGAGGTGGCCCAGTTCGTCGCGGTCACGCTCGCTGACGACCCCGATGCTGCGCACGTTGAATTCCTTGGTGATCACCGCCAGTTCGGCCAGACGTTGTCCACCCGCGAGAGCGACCAGTTCGAAGCGCTCGCGCTCTTCGCGCAGCACGTCCAGCGTCTGAGTGCCGATCGAGCCCGTCGCACCTAAGAGCGCCACCCGAGGGCGCGTCAGGGCCATCGTTAGCTCAGTTTGAGGAAGTGAGCGAGATAGTAAAGCGTGGGCAGCGCGAACAAGAGCCCATCGATTCGGTCGAGCATCCCCCCGTGTCCCGGCAGCAGGCTGCCGAGGTCCTTTACGCCCAGGGTGCGCTTGACCATGGACTCGAACAGGTCGCCCAGTGGCACCACCACGCAGAGCGCGACGCCGAGCGCGAGCGCGCGCTTTAACGTCCAGGGGCTCATGTGCGGCAACAAGAGCACCGCCACGGTCAAGGTGAGCAGCGTGCCGCCAATGGAACCCTCGATGGTCTTGTTAGGCGAGAGCACCCTATTGAGTGGATGACGACCCAGCCACCGCCCGAAAAAGAGCGCGCCGGTGTCGTTAGCGACGGTGAGAATGATCGCTCCGAGCAAGTAGGTCAGACCGTGCTTGTTGGCAAAGGTGTTAGGCGACAGAATGAGTAGTGCGTAGGAACCCAAGATGCCCACCCACGCGTAAACGAAGATCGTCGCTCCCAGACCGTCGAGGATGTCGATCTTGGACTGGGCGCTCAGGTACCAGACGAAACCAAAGACGACCAGCAGCACGGTGACCGCGCCCACGGCGACGACGCCCTTGTTATAGGCCGCCACGCCCAACGTCAGAACCGCCACGATACCGAGGATCGTCGCGGGATGCGCTCCCACCTCGCGGAACCCGGCGTAGGCCTCGCCCGCGGCGAAACCCAACACCGCGAGCACCATGATCGTTACCGGCACCGTGCCGGCGGCGAAGACCGCGACAACCGCGGCGGCGAGCAGGATGCCGGTGAAGGTGGCGAGCGTGACGCTGCGCTGAGTGCCCTGGCGCACAGCGCGGCCCGCGAGCGGGTCGCGCGTGGCACTGCGCCTCGTTCGTTCGGCGCGCACCGGCTCGGGTCGGGGTGTCTCCTCGTGGTGTTCCTCGCTCGCGACCTCGTCGTCGTGCAGCGTGAATTCCCAGGGCCGCGCGTCAATTTCCTTGGTCTCGCCGGCGAGGATCGAGGCGTCGAACTGCTCTTCGTGCGCTACCCAGTCCGCTTCGCCCTCGCGCCAGGCCGGTGCGGGAATCTGCGCCCACGGGTCGTCGCGGTCGGCGGCCTCACGCGCCACGACGATGGGCACTTGTCCAGTCGGTGCGTCAGTCCAGTGTGGTAACAAGGTCGCGGGATCGATCTTGGGCGCGTCTGGGACGACGTCGGCTGCCTTTTCGGCGCCGGTGATCGTCACGCGCGAATCAGTCGTACTCACGACCGGAAACTCTCCCGTGGGCTCGTCCAATCCGAAGATTCTCTTAGACTTCAAGAAGTTCCTGCTCCTTGTGAGCGAGCAGCGCGTCAACCTGCGCCACTTCGTCCTGGGTCATCTTGTCCAGGACCTTTTCGAGGTACTCAATGTCGTCACTCGAGAGGTTCTTGTCCTTCTCCAGGTTCTCCAGTTCCTGGCGCGCGTGGCGTCGCACCCCGCGAAGCGCGACCTTGCCGTCTTCGGCCTTGGTCCTGACGAGCTTGACGAACGACTTACGACGCTCCTCGGTGAGGGCGGGAAAGCCGAGGCGGATGACGTTACCGTCGTTCGAGGGGGTGAGACCAAGGTCCGCGTTGGTGATGGCCTTCTCGATGGCGGCCATAGCCCCCTTGTCAAAGGGCGAGACGACCAGCAGGCGTGGCTCGGGGACCGAGAAGTTGGCGAGGGACCGAAGGGCGGTCTCGGTGCCGTAGTAGTCGACAATCAGGTTCTCGATCAAAGAAGAGGAGGCCCGTCCGGTGCGTACCGAGGCGAATTCGGCCTTGACGTGCTCGAGGGCACGGGCCATACGCTCGCGCGTGTCCTCCATCACCAGTTCGACGAGTTCGTTTTCCATTACCTCACCAGCGTACCGACGGGGACTCCATCGAGCGCCGCGCCCAGGTTTCCCTCGGCCATCAGGTCAAAGACCCGTAAAGGCAAGTGATTGTCCTTGCAGAAGGTGATTGCGGTCATGTCCATCACCCGCAGGTCACGCGCAATGACCTCGTCAAAGGAGATCTCCTCGAACTTGGTCGCCTGGGGGTTGGTGCGGGGGTCCTCGGAATAGACGCCGTCCACTCCCCCGTGGGTGCCCTTTAGCACGATGTCCGCCTCGATCTCGGCGGCCCGTTGGGCGGCGGGGGTGTCGGTCGTGAAGTACGGATTACCCATTCCGGCGGCAAAAATCACGACGCGCCCCTTTTCGAGGTGACGCACCGCGCGTCGGCGGATGTAGGGCTCGGCGACCTGGTCCATGCCAATGGCGGACATGACGCGCGTCGCGCGCCCGTGCGACTCGATCGCGTCTTGGAGGGCGAGCGCGTTGATGACGGTCCCGAGCATTCCCATGAGGTCTGAGTTCGCGCGGTTCATCCCCGCCATGGCGCCGGTCGCCCCGCGCCAGATGTTGCCCCCGCCCACGACCACCGCGAGCTCGAGTCCGCCGCGCTGCATCGCGCTCGAGATCTCGCGAGCGAGGAAGTCAACGGTCGAGGCGTCAATGGTCTCGTCGCTCGCGGCAGAAGCGAGAGCCTCGCCCGAAAGCTTGAGGACCACGCGGCGCACGAGACGCCTAACCGTGTACGACGACCTGAGCGAACGACACGATGGACGCCGTACCCAGGAACTGTTGAATGGTCTGCTTCTCGTCCTTCACGTAACTCTGTTCGACCAGGACACGCTCTTTGAACCAACCGTTCAGTCGGCCCTCGATGATCTTGGGCAGCGCCGCGTCGGGCTTACCCTCATTGCGTGAGATCTCCTCGACGGTCTTGCGCTCGGCGTCGACCTCACTGGACGGCACGTCGTCTCTGGTTAAAAAAAGCGGCTTGGCGAAGGCGATGTGCACGGCGATCTCGTGGGCGACTTCTTCATTCGCACCTTTCACGACGACCGCAACGGCGTTGACGCCTCGTCCGCTCTGCTGGTGGATGTAGGTCTCGACGACTTCACCCTCCTTCGCTTCGAGACGGTACACGCGCCCAATCGAGATGTTCTCCTTCAAAGTGGTGAGCAACTTTTCGATTTGTTCATCAAACTGGCTGGTCGCGTCCTTGCCCTCAGCGCAGACGCGCGCGGCGATCTCGTCGACCAAGCTCACGAACTCCTCGGATTTCGCGACGAAGTCGGTCTCACATCGAAGTTCCACGATCGCCGCAACGTTGGCGTCACGCACGACGGCGACGGCGCCCTCGCCCGCTTCACGCTCGGCGCGCTTCGCGGCGGAGGCTTTACCCTGGACGCGAAGCCACTGCACGGCCGCTTCCATGTCGCCATTGTTGGCTTCGAGTGCCTTCTTGGCATCCATCATTCCCACACCAGTCAACTGGCGCAGTGTCTGTACGTCTTTCGCGGTGAAACTCACCTTGATCTCCTCATTCAATCTGGTACTGGCGAACTAGTTGGACGTGGTCTCGACGGGCTCTGCGGCCTCGTCAGTGTCCTCATCGCTTGCCGACTCGGTTTGGTCAACTGTCTCTTCGATCGGCGCACTTTCGACGACCGGAGTCGGCGCCACCTCGGGTTCGACGTGGGCCTCGGGCGCTGCTTCGACGACCGGGGCGCTCGCGACGGGCGCACTTTCAACGACCGGAGTCGGCGCCACCTCGGGTTCGACGTGGGCCTCGGGCTCTGCCACCGCAGGCTCGCTCTGGGCCTCGGGCGCTGCTTCGA
>PKZO01000060.1 GCA_003133125.1 Acidimicrobiaceae bacterium
CGAGGGCGCTCACGAGCACGGTCGTCACGACACAGAGCCCTGAGACCAACGTCGTTAGTCCACTGATCACGCCCATGAGCAACGTGCGACGAAAGTTCGCCCGGTCATAGCGTCGTTCGAGCTCGGCCAGTTCTTCACCGAGGCTCTCGGCGGCGCCCGCCATCACGTACTCGTCGCCCCCCTGGCTCACGCGGTCGAACAGTCCGACCATGCCAGCGCGAACTGCGTCGATCTCCACTTCGCTCCGGTAGCCCAGGCGCGCCGCCGCCCAGGGCAAGACCGCTGCCGTCAGTACCAACGCGACCAGAAGACTCAACGCCGAGAGCGGAACAATGGCCGCGGTGATTGCGACGGTCACCACGCCCGCGACGGCACTGGTGAGCAGCGGACCCGCCACGGCCGTGAGCAGATCCTGGACTCGGTCGACGTCTCGTACCACGACGTCCACCACGTCCGAACTACGTGGTCCGAGTCCAGCGGGAACGAGCGGTTCGAGCAAACGGGCCACGCTCGCACGAACGTGACCCATAACCCCGAGTGCCGCTCGGTGGGTCTGGGTGCGCTCGAGGTAGCGTCCGGCGGCCTTGGCGAGGGCGAATAACTGCACGAGCCCCATCGGCACGGTGAGCGAGAGTATCGCGGGCTCTTGGGCGGCTCGAACAATGAGCCACGCCGAGGTCCCACTGAGGCCAATCGTGGAGAGGCTCACCAGGAGACCCGCGAGCACCGCGTGACGGATGGGCGCTTGCTCCTCACCCAACGCGCGAACGAGCACGCCCTTGTTCTTCACGCGAGCACCCACGGTGCGACCACGATGCTCTGGTCCGCGTCGAGGGGCCGGTGCGTCGCGACGACGCGGGTCATGGTGAGACGAGTAATCGCCGCGGCGACCAGCGACGCGCTCGCGGGGTCCAGGTGCGAGGTCGGTTCGTCGAGCACGAGTAGCAGCGGCCGGCGCACGATGCAGCGCACGAGCGCCAGACGGCGCCGCTCGCCCGCCGAGAGTTCCTGCGCACCCTCACCGAGAGGCTGATCGAGTTCGAGCTCGAGACCCACGTCGCACATCGCCTCCTCGATAGCCCGGTCGCTAATGGCGCGCTCTCCCATCTGGACCACCTCGCGCACACTGGCCCCGGGCAACGTGGGATCTTGCGGGAGCCACGCCACACAGCGGCGCCACGACGAGCGGTCAATGGTCGCCAAGTCCTCGCCGTTCACCAGGACCGTGCCCGAAAGCGGTTCGCGAAGGCCGCACAGCACGCGAAGCAACGTGGACTTGCCCGAGCCCGACGGTCCAAGGACGGTGACCAGCGAACCCGCTTNNGAGCAGATCAGTCGCCGCGGCGATGCCGTTCGCTGACGCGTGGAACTGTGACGCGGAGCGCCGCAGCGGTAAGAAGACTTCGGGCGTGAGCAACAACACCGCGAGCGCGGTCGAAAGACCCAGTGAACCGTTGAGTAGTCGTAACCCCAACACCAGGGCCACGAGCGCGGTCGCGAGCGAGGAGAGCAGTTCGAGCGCGAAACTCGACAGGAAGGCCACGCGAAGGGTCCCCATCGTCGTTCGCTGCAGGGCGTCGCCCACTTCGTCCAGGTTGACCAGGGCGTCGCGGGAACGGTTAAAGGACTTGAGGACCGTCATGCCGCGTACGACGTCGCCGAAGTAACCGGCGAGTCGCTGCTGGTCGTGCCAGCGCGCCTCCATCTTCTCCTTCGCCTCGAGTCCGAGGAGCACCATGAAGACCGGTAACAACAACACGCTCGCGAACACGATGCCAGCACTCCACAGGTCGTGGGTCGCGAGCCACCCGAGCAGCAGCACGGGCGCCAACGTCGCCAGGACCAGTGACGGCACGTACTTGGCGATGTAGCTCTCGATCGCGTCGACGCCTCGTGTGCAGAGTTGGACCGTGGCGTCGACGCTGCCCATGGGACCCGACATGAGGACCTGGTCCAGGGCTCGACGCCGCAGGTCGCGACGCACGGGACTGGCGATTCGCGAAGTGACGGGTTCGGCCAAAGTCACCGCCGCCACGCGAAGGATCGTGGCACCGAGGAACAACGTCAGGTCCTGGCGAAGACCTTCGTGCGCGTTATGGAACAGACCGCCCAACAGCGACGCCAACGCGAGCGCCTGACCAATGACGGCGATCGTGCTCAGAAGCCCGAGGGTGACCGCGACCACCAAGGCATGTTGGACCAACGGCGACGTACGGCGCAGGCGGCGGAGGAGGGCCGATGGCCGTTCGGCCCTACTCATTAGGCCTTGATTTTCCTCTTGGGCGCGTCGTTGGCTGAACCCGGGCGACCGACGCGCTTCTTGAAGATCCAGTACGTCCAACTCTGATAGAGCAGAACGAACGGCGTGAAGATCAGCGCGACCCAACTCATCACCTCGAGGGTGTAACGGTGCGAAGCACTCGCCACCATCGTGAGGTCAAAGTGCGCACTCACCGACGAGACGAGCACGTTGGGATACAGGTTCAGGAACATCGTTGTAAACAAGGCGAGAATCGTGAGCGCGGTGGCGATGAAAGCCCAACCCTCGAGGTGGTCTCGTACGAGCCAACCCACCGCGGCGAGCGCCAACAGACCAACTATCGGCAGCAGTGGCGGGACGAGTCCTTCGTGGTGGATCGTGTGCGCGGTCTGGTAGGTCCAGGCGAGGAACGCCAGGACGATGACAAAGGTGACCGGCGCGAGGCGCATCGCAATCGCCCGGGCGCGCACGCGCACGTCGCCTTCGGTCTTGAGGCCGAGGTACGTCGCACCGTGCAGCGTGAACAACGACAGCGTGGCGAGACCTCCGACCAACGCGTAGGGCTTCACGAGGTCGAAGAAGTTCCCCGTCCAGGTGGCGTTTGCCGCCAGGGGCACGCCGTGGATGAAGTCGGCGAAGGCCACACCCCACAACAGCGCCGGGAGGGCCGAACCCCAGAAGATCGCCTGGTCCCACCAGAACTGCCAGCGGGGCTCTTCGCGCTTGTCGCGGAATTCGAAGGCCATACCGCGAAAGATCAACGCGGCGAGCACGAGAAAGAGGGCCAAATAGAAGCCGCTGAAGACCGTGGCGTACCAGAGTGGGAATGCGGCAAAGGTGGCACCACCCGCGGTGAGCAGCCACACCTCGTTGCCGTCCCACACTGGTCCGATGGTGTTGATCACCACGCGACGATCGAGGTCGTCCTTCGAGACGAAAGGCATGAGGGTTCCCACGCCGAAGTCGAAGCCCTCGAGGAAGAAGTAACCCAACCAGAGGACACCGATCAAGGTGAACCAGAGCTGTTCGAGACCGCTCGGTGAAGTAGTGAGTGAGGCGAGCACGATACGTCCTCCTAGTAGATGAGTTCAGGAACGCGCTCAGCCTCGGCTGGCGTTTCAATGGCGGGTGGAACCTTGGCGATTCGGAACATGAGTCCGATCTCGATGATCGCCAACAACGTGTAGATCGCGGTGAAGCCGATGAGACTCGTCGCGACGTAACCGGGCGAGATGAGGGTGACGGCCTTGGAGGTGCTCAAGAGGCCGTAGACGACCCAGGGCTGACGACCAACCTCGGTGAAGATCCAGCCAAAGGTGTTCGCGATAAAGGGTGCCGCGATCATCCAGGTGGCGAAGCGCAGGAATCTCGGTGACTTCTCCAGACGGCGCTTGCGGATGAGCCAGAGCGCTATGGCCCCGAGGAAGAACAGCAGGATGCCGAGTCCGACCATGATGCGAAACGACCAGTAGCAGAGCCAGATGACCGGCACGTAGCTACCGGCGCCAAATTTCTTGGTCGCTTCCTTCTGGAGCTGGTTGATGCCTTTGACCTTGCCGTCCCAGGTATTGGTGGCGAGCACGCTCAATATATGTGGCACGCGAACCTGGAAGACGGCGTTGTCCTTCAGGTTGCCAATCGTGAGCAGCGAGAAGCTGGCACCACTTTGGGTGTTGTAAAGCGCCTCAGCGGCTGCCATCTTCATGGGCTGCTGGACTTCCATCTCCTTGGCTTGGTTGTCGCCCAGGAACATCGTGAAGATCGCCATGAGTACCGTCACGACCATCGCAACGCGAGCGGCCTTGTCGAATCCCGCGAGGTCGTTGCCCTTGCGCAGGTGATAGGCGGCAATGCCCAGCATGAACACCGCGCCCGTGAGGAACGCAGCGGCGAGCACGTGCCCATAGGCCGCGATGAAGGTCGAGTTGGTCATCACGGCCCAGAAGTTGGTCATGACCGCTTGGCCGGTCGCGTGGTCTATCGCGTAGCCAACGGGATGCTGCATCCAGGAGTTCGCCGCCACGATGAACGCCGCCGACAATATGGTGCCGAGACTGGCGAGCCAAATCGAGGCCAGGTGCACGCGTTTGCTCACGCGCCCTCGACCAAATATCCAGATACCGAGGAACGTCGACTCCATGAAGAAGGCGAGCAGTCCTTCGATGGCGAGGGGCGCACCAAAGATATTGCCCACGAAGGTCGAATAGCGAGACCAGTCCATGCCGAACTGGAACTCCTGGACGATACCCGTGACAACACCGATGGCGAAGTTGACGAGGAATAACTTCCCGAAGAACTTCGTCATCCGGTCGTACGCGAGGTCACCCGTCCGATAGAACGCCGTCTGAAGGATCGCCACCAACAAGCCCAGACCAATGGTGAGGGGAACGAACAAGAAGTGGAAGACCGTCGTTATTGCGAACTGCCAACGTGCGAGTGACAGGGTTGATATACCTGCAAGGAATGTATTCACGAACCGCACGTTAGGTTTGCGTCAATTACTGATTTCTAGATCGGGTGAGGTCTTAGGTCCCGATTTTGGGTTCGTCCAAGCAACCGAGCGATCATCTATTCCTTTGTGAGATGGGCACCATCTCACAGTTGCATCGAAGCTCGATCCGCGCATAATTCGAACTTCGCCGGTCATAATTCTAGAACTTTCACGGAAGAGTGGACCAACGCTCACCTACTCCGCTCGAGGCAACTACGTGGTGCCGCGGCTCCAAAAATGTCGCGGGCTAGGCGATAGTCATGCCGCCGTCAACCGCAATATCGGCTCCGGTGATGGCTGAAGCCGCGGGCGAACACAACCACACGATGGAGGCGGCGATCTCGCTCGGTTCGAGCAGTCGGCCAATCGGCTGACTCTTCGCGAACTCCTCTTCACTGTCGAGGCCGTACACCTCGGCAGAAGCCTTCAGTATCGCGGTTCTGGTCGAGCCAGGGCTCACCGCGTTCGCCGTCACGCCATGTTCGGCGAGGTCCATCGCGACGCCCCGGATGAGCCCCACGACCGCGTGCTTGGCCGCCGAGTACGCCGCCAAATGGTAGAGCCCGGTGCTTCCCGCGGCCGAGGCGACGGCCACGATCCGGCTGTTCGCGTCACGGCCGTTGGCGATCAGCGTCGGTGCGGCGGCTTCAATGAGTCGGCGTGTGCCGAGCACGTTCACCGACCAGACCGCATCCCACGCGGCGTCAGAGATCTCCCATAACGGCGCGCCCGCCGCGATGACGCCCGCACTCGCGACGACTGCGTCCAATCGGCCGAAATGTCGTGTCGCGGTCTCAACAGCTAACTGCATGTCGGTCGCGCTACGCACGTCACCGACGAGTGCGAGCACGGCGTCACCGTGGCGAGCGACGACCGACTCGAGTTCCGCTGGTGTCGCCATCGCGTAAGGAACCTCAGGAATGTCGCGGCATCGATCGACCGCGACGACGTGATAGCCGTCATTGACCAACGCGTCCACGGTGGCGGCACCAATGCCGCGCGCCGCGCCCGTGACGATCGCCACCCGGTTCATCCGCCCAGCCTTCGAAAGAAGTCCGGCGGCGCCACGACGTCGTCGCGACCAAGTTCAGTGATGTTCGACTTGCCAAGACCAAGGAGTGTCGAATCAATGCCACTTCGCAACACGTCGAGCACGTTCTCCACGCCAGCTTGTCCATTAGCGGCGAGTCCCCAGAGATAAGCGCGCCCGATCATGACCGCACGCGCGCCCAGCGCGAGGGCCTTTACGACGTCACTACCGCGACGCACGCCGCCGTCGAGCAACACCTCGACCTGATCACCGACCGCGTCAGCGATTCCTGGCAGCATGCGGATCGGCGCCGGCGTGCCGTCAAGGTTGTTGCCGCCGTGATTGGAGACTGACAAGGCAGTTGCGCCTAGGTCAACAACGCGCTTCGCGTCGTCGATGCGCCCGACGCCCTTCACCATGAACGGACCGTCCCACTGCGCTCGCAACCAGGCGACGTCGTCCCAGGTGGGTAGCGGGCTCTGCATCCATTCGTAATACGCACCGAAGAACGTCGGTGGCTTCGCGCCCGGCTTGGCCATATTGGGGGTGGTGAGAGACGGAATATGACCGGTTCGAAGGAAACCCCAGAACCAGCGGGGTCTAGAGAGCGCCTCGGGCGTCAGTTTGATCGCCGATTTGAAATCAATCTTCTCGGGGATCCAGGGGCTTCCCCAGTCGCGACCATTGGCGAAGGACCAGTCCAGGGTAAGGATGATGCCCTTGGCGCCCGCAGCTTTGGCTCGCGCGAGACGTTGGAGCATGGTGTCGCGGTCACCGGACCAGTACATCTGAAAGAGAACCTGCGAATTGACCGCGCACACCTCTTCAACTGACTTGCTGGAGAACGAACTGAGGCCCATCGCGATCCCACGGTTCTTGGCTGCCCTCGCGACCGCGACTTCGCCTTGGGGATGTACCGCCTGGACGCCCGTGGGCGAGATGAGAACGGGCATGGACAGCGATTGGCCCATGACGGTGGTGGCGAAATTGCGCTCGCGCGCGAGCCCGGCGACGTGGGGCGAGAGTCCGAGTTGGTCGAACGACTCAAGGTTGTCGCGCGAGGAGAGACCCTTTTCTGATCCGGCGATCAGTGCGCCGTAGACCGACTTCGGCAGTCGTTTCTCGGCGCGACGCTGAGCAACGGCGACGGTCTCAAACCATGTGCTCGACATCTGTCCCCCAAGACTCAAAAGTGAGACTACCTGAGGCTCGAAAGTCTCCAGCGCCTACCGAGACGAGAGGGCGACGGGAACCCGGCGTGAATGGTCCGGCGAGGACTTGGGACGTATCGCCACCTTCTTCGCGGCGAGTGCCGTCTCGCCGTGACCGAAGACGCACTCCGGGTCGGGGTCGCTCATTTCGAGACCGGTGAAGAACTTGGCCGCCATGCAACCACCCCGGCAGGCGTCATAGGATCCGCACGACGCGCACGCTCCGGGATTACCCGGTTCGCGCAACGATCGAAAGAGTTCGCTCGACGTCCACACCGACGCGAAACCGTCGTCGCGGACGTTACCCGCCTTGAACTCCTCGTGGATGACGAAGGGGCACGCGTACACCTCGCCCACGGGGTCGATGAGACACACGACGCGCCCGGCTCCGCAAAGGTTGAGGCCCTCGAGTGGGCTACCGAGCGCAGAGAGGTGAAAGAAGGAATCACCGGTCAGCACGTGGGGTCGATCGAGTAGCCACCGGTAGAGTCGGCGATTCTGGTCCAACGTCGGATGCAATTCCTGCCAGACGTCGACCCCACGGCCCGAAGGACGAAGTCGAGTGAGGCGCAGTTCGGCGCCGTAGTGTGCGGCCAACTCTTCGAGCGCTTCGAGTTGTTCGACGCTTTCGCGCGTCATCACCACGGAGATCTTGAACGGACCGAAGTTAGCGGCCCGCAGGTTGTCCATCGCGCGACGAGCCTGATCGTAACTCCCAACGCCTCGCAGACGGTCACTCGTCAGCGCATCGGCGCCGTCGATGGAGATCTGGATGTCGAGGTAATCTATTCGTGCGAGGTGTCTCGCCGCGGCTTCGTCGATCCGCGTCCCGTTGGTGGAGAATTTCACACCGACTTTCTTGTCGACCGCGTGTTCGATGAGCTCGAAGAAGTCGCGTCGAATCATCGGCTCGCCACCACCGATGTTGATGTAGAAGATCTGCATCGC
>PKZO01000077.1:0-412 GCA_003133125.1 Acidimicrobiaceae bacterium
TGTTCTTGAAAGACCTCTGGCCCACTGACGCAGAGGTCGCTGACGCCGTTCGCGCGTCGATCACGCCACGGATGTTCGAGGAGCGTTACGCGCAAGCCTTCACCGGCGACGAGCGCTGGCAGAAGGTGCCCACGACCAACGCCGTCACCTACGACTGGGACCCCAAATCCACCTACGTGAAGCTTCCCCCGTACTTCGAGGGACTGACCATGGAACCGGGTGTCGTCAAGGACATCGAAGGAGCACGCGTGCTCGCGAGGCTCGGCGATTCGGTCACCACCGACCACATCTCTCCGGCGGGCAACATCCGAGCGAGCGCGCCCGCGGGGCTCTACCTCATCGACGGGGGCGTGCACCAGGCGGACTTCAACAGCTACGGCACGCGCCGGGGTAACCACGAGGTCATGGTGCG
>PKZO01000077.1:485-4576 GCA_003133125.1 Acidimicrobiaceae bacterium
GGGCGTGCTGCCCCTGCAGTACTTGCCCGGTGATTCGGCCCAGACCTACGGGCTCGACGGCACTGAGACCTTCGACATCCTCGGGCTCGACCCACTCAATCGCGGGGACACCGTGCCACGGGTGCAGGTGAACGTGACCCGTCAAAACGGCGACCAGGCGCAGTTCGAGGTTCGTCTGCGCATCGACACCCCCACCGAAGCCGAGTACTACCGCCACGGCGGGGTCCTCAACTTCGTCCTGCGTCAACTGGCCCAGCAGTAATCCCTAGGGCGCCAGTGCGTGCGCGACCGCGGACTCGACACTGTCGTGTAGCTGGATCATCGCGAGGTACTTGTTGTCGAGCGAGCCGAGCCGCTTCTTGACGAGGTCGTTGGAGCGCGCCAACGAAAATGAAATGCCGTCGTTGGCGAAGTCGCTCACGATCTCGCTCAGTGACAGCAGCGACGTGTAGTCGATGTCCGAGATCGCCGCGGCGTCGATCACGACGTGCTTGGTGTCGGGGTACTTCTTGACAAGGGTATAGATGTCTCGACGGAACACACCGGAGTTCGCAAAGAACAGGTCGCGCTCGAACAGCACGGCCAAGACGTGGTCGACCACGTTCACGTCGTGCACGTAGAGAGGCTCCCAACTCGTGGTGGCGTCACGTCGCCCGAGCACGACCATGGTGGGGCGCGCCGAGCGCCAGGTCTGTTCGATGATGGCGAGTCCGACCGCGACCCCGAGTCCCAACTCCACCCCGAGGAAGATGACGCCGAGCAACGCCACCACCGCCAACGCGCACTCGATTGGACTCACACGAAAGACACGCCGGATTTGCCCCACCTTGATGAGGCGCCCGGCGATGAACAGCAGCACTCCAGCGAGAGAAGCCAATGGAATGTCGCGCGCGTAGGTCACGGTTGGCGACAGCACCAGCACGCCTAGGGCCGCGGTGAGCCCGACGAGCTTGGTCCTGCCCCCGGCGAGGCGGGTGATGGTCGTGCGAGCGGGACTCGCGTCAACGGCGAAGGTGCCGACGAGCCCCGCGGCGACGTTGGCGAGTCCGATGCCGAAGAAATCCCGGCTGAGATTGTCCTCGACGCCTATCTCATCGGCCGACGTTCGGGCGGTCGCGGCGCTCTGGCTCATGATGACGATCACCAAGGTGAGGGCCGTAGTGCCAACGACGCTCCACTGGTGCAGCGAGAACCAGTGCAGTCGCCACGTCGGGCCGCCCACCGTGACCGTACCGAGCAACTGGACGCCGTGGGTCGAGAGCGACAGGCTCACCGCGAGCACGGCTCCGATCAATACCGCACCGAGCGCCCAGGGGACCCGAGCGTTCACCTTCTCGCCCAGGGTCATCGCCGCAAGCGTCCCGAGGGAAATGGCGATCGACCACGCGTTCACGTGACCGAGGTTGTGCACCAGCGAATTCAGACGCTGGACGACCGAGTCGCCGCCCGAGGACACGCCGAAGACCCGTGGCAACTGGTGCACGATGATGATCACGCCGATGCCGCTGAGAAAACCCGCCACGATGGGCACCGAGAGGAAATCCGCGAGCCAGCCCAGTTTCAACAGGCCAATGACGACGAGGATGACGCCCGCCACCACGGCGGTCGCCGCGACGAGCGAGTAGTACTGGGACGTGTCGGGAAGGGCGATCTTGAGGATCGCGATTGCGAAGAGTGGCGCGATCGTCGAGTCGGCACCAACCGAGAGGATCGGGTTCGACCCCGCCACGATAAAGACGAGGGTCGCGGTGACAAAGGCGATGAGCGCGACGAAAGCGGGCACTCCCGCGAGTTGGGCGGTTGCCAACTGTTCGGGAACTGCGATGGCGAGCAATGTAATGCCCGCCAGGATCTGGCCCGGGAAGTTCTTGCGGGTGACGCCGAGAAAGACCTCATTAACACCTCGCGCCACGCGGCGACCCGCAATAGGTGTTCGCGCGTCACGGCTCGGCGAAACTGTCATGGTGACACCCTAAGACGCGCGTGCGACGTACCGCCACTTCGAAGCTGAAGGCTGAATTTTTCGTTTGCATTCGTGCGACACGCCATTCGACATCTTGCATCGCTACATTGACAAATCGGTACAATTCTTGCGCTTCGTCTTTTCCCGTGCAGCCCACGTGAGGCTAGATTGCAGCGAGAGTTGCGCGGTCCTTTCGTTTTGCGGCACTCCACTTGGAGTCGCATTCTGGAGCAAGGTGAGATGAAATGAATTCCGTACGAGAGCCAGCAATGACGAGGTTCAAGCAATGGGCCATCTACTTCTTTCTGAGCCGGCTAGTGAACCATGTCAGGATTTTCTCAAATCATCGTCGCCGATTCCTTTTGGCGCTTTCACCCAATTCTAAGTATCCCAGGTCAACGACGTCCTCCGCCTTCAAAAAACCAAGAAATTTTATCAACGTCTGTGTTCCCAATCTCTTCTACGGCAACAGCTATCCCAAGAATGTTGTGCGAAGACTCGATCGTCGATTTCTCGTCGAAGAGTTCTTCCCAAGGAGTAGCGAGTCTTCAAGAATACGCAAACTGAAGAAGTTCGACATCTTTCATCTTAATTTCGTAGACGTGTTGCAATTGGACTATCCAGAAACAATTCAATTGATAGGCCAGTTACAGGCCGCCAAGGTCAAGATTGTCGTGACCGCACACGACCTCACTCCCCATAGCAAACAGCCCGAATATTACGATCCCTTGTTCCAAACTTGGTTGAGTGCAGCCGATGGAATTGTTCATCACAGTCAGTGGGGATTGACAGCTCTTCGAACTCGCTTCCAGATACCTGAACGAACCAAGAACGCAGTCATTTTCAATCTTGGGAGACGTGATGACGTAGCAGTCGTGGGTCCGAAGAAACGCAGAAGAATCGAAACTGCTCTCGGAATAGCGCAGGTACCAATACGAATCGGCATCGTGGGAGCACCAAGGAAGGAAAGAATGATTGCTGAATTCCTCGAAGGCTTCTCTCGCACGACCCGCGCTGATATGCAAGTCACGTGTTGGTCTCTCACTGAGCAGGACATCGTGCCCAACGATCCAAGGATCGCCATTGCCGAGAAGTACCGACACGTCAGAAATCGCACATTCAGGAAAAGACTGGAAATTTGCGATGTTATTGCTATTCCGTATCAAAGTGACGGCGAAATGCTGACCACTGGAGTGGTGGCCTCCGCGATGGAAGTTGGCATAGGCATCCTTCGAACTGACTGGCCCTTTCTAGAAGAGGTATTCGGCGACGCGGGAATTTACATTGGAAAGGATGCTGAAAGTTTCACAGTCGGGTTGTCCAGGCTGACCCTTGGGGATATTCAACTTGCAAAGAAGGCAAGTTTAAAACTCAGACTTTCCAACAGTTGGCAGGTAATCGCTGAGCAATACGGAAGGCTTTACGAATCTGTCTTGGCTGACTGATCGCGACACTTGTTGCAACTTTGACGAGTTCCTTGCACGGTCTTGCTACCGCTGCGGTTGCCATCGTGGAACCGGAGACATGGGAGTTGAGAGAAGAAAGCGTCCTAATCGTTGCTCGTTCCAGTCGAATCGACTTGCTAAGCGCCAGGTCAGAACTGGTCTGTTATTTGGTCGTGACGACCTTGTAACCCTCGGCGAGACGCGCCTTGCCCAGTCCCGCGGTCTTGGCGAGAAGACGAGCGTTGCGACGAAGCATCTTCTCGAGGTCCTTGCGGTGACCGACCTGGCTCTCGTGCTGCTTGAGCGCGGCGATCTTGCGATCAAAGACCTTGGAGATGTCCACGACCATGTTGGGTTGTGCACTGGTCAGCCAGACCTCGGGGACCACGTGAGGCTCGAAGCCCTCGCGCAACAACTCAGGAAACGCGTGCGGGTTTCGCGCGTCGGGATAGACCGCTCGCAGTGTCGCCTCGCCCACCGCCAGGTGGTCGGGGTGACTGGCGTAGATGCGCTCCCAGTTGCGTTCGGGGTTCTGGGTGATGACGAGATCGGGCTTGTGGGTTCGGATCACGCGAGCGATCTCGCGACGCAACAACAGACGCGGATAAACCTGACCAACGGGCCAACGCAAAAAAGCGAGACTCGAGACGCCGACAACCTTTGCTGCGGCGGTCTGCTCGGCC
>PKZO01000012.1:0-293 GCA_003133125.1 Acidimicrobiaceae bacterium
TACCGTCCAATGGAATCCGGATCGGAAGTATCGGCACTAAGAGCAATGCCCTGCTCGTCTCCTTCACCTTCATGGTCCCAAGGGCCCACGGGGCCAGTTTTCTTAGTCTGGGGATCGGGAAGCGCTCCCGTTTCGTTCGTCATGGTCGGCCCTTCAGGCTTTTACTGCGTCGTTCGACTTTGATTTCTTATTTGCGGCTACGTAGGTACCAGTCGTAATGATTTCTACGGCGCTCTGCGGGGTGTAGTCGGAAATAGGTCCGGTGTGGACCATGCGGCCGAGATACATCACGG
>PKZO01000012.1:409-5592 GCA_003133125.1 Acidimicrobiaceae bacterium
TTGTCACAGAGGGCCAGATCCTGATACACCGTCGCGATACCAAGGTCGTCGGCCTCTCGAGGCGACTTGATGCTGACCTCCCGGCCCTTCCAGAATATCTGTCCGGAAGTTGCACTCCAGATACCCGACACTGTCTTGATCAGCGTCGTTTTGCCGGCCCCGTTGTCACCGACGAGAGCGGTGACTTGTCCTTGGTGAACATCAAGGTCGACTCCACTCAGAGCCTGCACGGCACCAAAATTCTTTGAGATGCCGCGCAGGCTCAGGAGTGGATGATCACCACTTCCAGAACCATTCTTTGGGCCGCCCTCCTCGTCCACTTGGGTGGACGAGGAGGACGACGCCTGGAAAGAGGTTTCCATGCTATCTATCGCTCTATTTCTTGTAACTAATTCCTAGTGAATTCCGTACGTCTTGCAGTCCTTCTTAAGTGCCTTCGTGGTGCAGATCTGGCTTGCCGGAACAAAACCGTCTGTAACCACTGTGCTCTGAATTGTCTTGGCTGTGACCCAGTAAGGCGACAGCAAGAGCGAAGGAACCTTAACGTTCGTGGTGCCGTCAAGAGTCGTGCCATTGTCCAATGAAGCAGGAACTGCAATGCCAGCACGTGCGTAAATCGCAAGCGCTACAGCACCCTGAGCTTCGAGTGGAACTGGCTTGTACACGGTGCCGCACTNNGCGTTTGTCGTGGAGTGCGACGTGTAAGCCTGTTCGAACTCAGTCAGTGCAACTGACGGTGTCCAAGTTCCCGCAAGGGTCGTCTCCAACTTGTACTTGCCAGAGGAGAACAGCGGCTTCAGTACAGCGTCGTAACCATCAGCAAACAACGTAGCGTTGTTGTCCGTAGGTGAACCAACGCCAACAATGACCTTCGGTGACTTGACCTTCCAGGCGGTGACGCATGCCTGCAGTCCCTTGCCGAGAAGCGTTCCGACCGTAACGTTGTTAAAGCTCACGTAGTACTTGTCTGCACCACCGAGCACCAAACGGTCGTAGTCGATGACCGCGACACCAGCTTTGGCTGCATCAGCCTCAATGGTTGCGCCTGTAGCCGAGTCCAACGCTGTGTAAATGATGACCTTGTCGCCCTTAAGAATGGCGGCCTGGGCCATGCTGATCGCTGTCGCGTCGTTACCCTGCGAGTTCTCAACCGTGATGTCCGATGAAGGCAAGCCAGCCAACTCAAGGGCCTTGGTAATGTCGGGTGCGTCAAAGTCAACCCAACGGTTCGAAGACACTGTGTCAGGCAGGATTGCGGTCACGCCGCCCGTACCTTGCGCCGTAATTGGCACTAGCAATTTCATAGCGGAGTACGAGCTATTGATGGCACCGGCCGAAATGGTGGCTAGCTTGGCGGTCGGAGCTGCAGAAGCGGATACCCCCGTAGCAAACAGTCCAACCCCTAGTCCGGCGGCAAGTGACAACGTCACTAGTCCCCGCGCTTTATTCAACTTCATTTAATGCCCCCTCTTTATTTTGAGTACCTCTCGGTGCGCACGATAGTACAAAAATGTGACATATTCCATCCAACTCGACGACGAACGTTCATATTCAGTCGTCGTATGTAACTTTGCGAGTGAATGCTCGATAGATTTCCTGCGAATTCAACGAACAATTTCATTTCGACTCACCTCGCCAATCCGTCACGTTCGAATTCGCGTTTGAACGTTCGCACGTAACGAGACAAGACCAAGTCACTTTCCAGTATTTGCACGAACTTCTTAGAGCGCACCAAGATCAAGATCGAAAATATTACATTCAGATAACATTGTGAAGCCGACCCCACTTCACAAGTCTTTCAGTTTGTGAAAAAAATGTTCTTTCCGCCACCGATTCACAAAGTTACCTTCCTCTGATGAATCGCGGATACGAATCTACCAATTGATTTCAATTAGGCCAGAATGATTGCGCGGCGTCGCGCGACGATTTTGCTCAGTGACTAATCGGTACGCGCGATCACCTCACCGAAAGCTCCGCGTCTCGACAAAACTCGCGTCAAACGGTGAGAAGCAGACGTGCCAACGTTTTTCCACAAGACTGCCACTCGTGAAGACCGCGACCGTGCGAACACCTTCGCGCCCGGTGAGACGGTAACTTGTCGTCGTATCTCCAAACCGGTCGCGAGACGCCAAGAAAAAATTGCGAAACCATTGACAAGATTGCTCCGTCCAGACTTTGTTCAAAATTTTCGACGCACTAAACAGTTAATAACCGATTTCTTACTGTGCACTTCACCGGTCCGTTTATCACCAATCACTCACGCACTTCGTTCAAAGGTNNGCTTGAGCCTCCGTGGGTCGGCCTGTGCATTTCGCCTTAATGCTGGGTCGAGGTCTAACTAACTCTGCTGACCCATCGACCAGAGGGTCCAAATATGGGTACGGACTTTCAAGGGCTGACGCAGAATCGTAACGATTTGAAATGCCACGTCGTCTGGGCGGAGGTACGTCCCAAGCAAGGGGTCGCCAACCGAGCGTCCTGCGCCTATCGCAAATTCGGTCTCGGTGCCAGCGGGACATACGAGAGCCACTCTCACTCCCTTTTCGCGCATTTCGCGGTCGAGTCCNNCCGGCAAAACCCACTTGAGCGTGCTTCGTACCAGCATAAATGGCCTCATCCCCTCCACCACGAAAGCCCGCAACACTGGACACGATGACCACGTCACCGCGTTGCCGCCCAATCATCGTGGGTAAACATGCTCGCACGATGTGCACCGTTCCCTCGAAATTTGTGCGCATCATCTCATTGATCTCGTCGTCACTCCAGTCGAGCACGGACCCGTATCGTCCAATCCCGGCGTTCGGTACGACAGCACTAATGGTTCCAAACGTGTCCAGCGCCACCTGAGCCACTGCTCGCGCTACCGCGGGGTCTGAGCAGTCACCCGCAAACCCGACAGCATTTTCACCACCGATATCTCTCACAATCCGATCCAGACGCGAAGCGTTTCTTGCATTCAAAACGAGTTTTGCTCCATTTTCGGCGAGTTGCCTCGCCGCCGCCGCCCCAATTCCCGAAGTTGCTCCGGTCACCACAATCACTTCGTCTGTCAGGTCGCGTAGTTCATAGCTCATAACTTCATAGTAACTCGACTCGCCGACGCATCGAATGCGGAGTAACGAGCACAGCTATCGATGACCCCAGCAAAGGGAGGTCCACTGCACCCACTAACGGTCAAAGCAAGAGTCGTTGTTCCTCGGCGTCACTTGCACTTGCGACAGCGCTTTGAGCAAGGATGACATACCAGAAGTTGGGCGAGCTTTACCAGTTGCCATCCTTCGTTTGATTCATTCGATCGCTGGAACCACGCATACGAACAAATTCGCCNNTTGATGGTCAGCCTCTGAAGAAGCGAGGAGGCACATTCGGTCAGAAGTTCGAAAGCTTTCAATAATTTTGCTCGTAAAGACCAGCATTCAGCAACGCTGCGGATATGTCGTCGCTTACAAGAAGCCGAGCACCGTGTCCATTGTTTCCATGATCGCAATGCTCTCGTCAAGGGTCATCAACGGACTCTCCGTGAGGCCTTCCTCGACACAGCGAGCAACTTCTTGTGCCTCGTACTGCAACCCACCTCCGACAGTCGGGTACTCGTAGCGCTTGGACTCACCGCTGCGCTCGATCAACGTGAACGACGTAGGTCTATAGAAACTGCCTTCGATCTCAACGCGAGCTTTCTCGCCGGTGACGCACGCCCTGGTAGCGCTGCGGGCCCGCGACGTGCAGGTGAGNNATGGCTTGGGCGCCACTTTCGTAACCGAACAACATTGACGTTTGGCCGTCGACGCCCGTAAATGCTCGGTCCAGCATCGCCACGATCCGTTGGGGAGTACCCAGAATCATCGAAGCAAAAGACACCGGATAGATTCCCAAATCTAGGAGGGCCCCGCCACCAAGCTCGGGCGCGAAGATCCGATGCTTGGGATCGGGACTGAACCACTGGCCGTGGTCGGCTTCGACACTCACGATCTCACCTAGCGCGCCAGCAGCGATGAGTTCACGAAGAGCCAGCACGTGGGGCAAGAACCTCGTCCACATCGCCTCCATCAAGAAAAGTTTCTTTTCTTGAGCTACGCCGACCAGTTCACGTGCTTCAGCCGCATTCATCGTCAGCGGCTTCTCGCAAAGTACATGCTTGCCGTGTTCGAGAGCAAGGATTACGTGATCACGATGCATTGGATGAGGCGTTCCGACGTAGACCGCATCCACCTCGGGGTCACTGACCAATTCTTCATAGGACCCGTAGCGACGAGGAATATCGAACTCGTCGGCGAAGGAATTCGCCGAATCCAAGGAGCGTGAGCCCACCGCTACTGCGATACCTTCCTCGATATGGGCTAAGTCACCCGTGAATGAGTGCGCGATGCCGCCTGTACCAATGATGCCCCAGCGAAGCGTTTTCGCCATTCGTGCCTCCCTGACCTCGTAGCGTGCTCCATCGAGTGTAGTGACCTTCCAGTAAACTTTGCGACCGTCGTGGTGTCAACCTCTCGCAACTCATCATGGAAGCGACCTTGTGGAACTTCGTACAGGCCTACGCTTTAATCGCGCCCTAAAGGGTACGAAGCGGTCAACAAAGTCTGCGCACTTCCTTCGCGAAGTGGAAGTGACGCCACAATAATTGTCGAATGAGCNNGGCACGTGAGTTTGAATCCCGACCCAACGCGCACCCAAGGAAAGTCGCACCGTGATTAATGCTGGCCCGCTGGCGCGCACGTTAGGTAACGGCGAGTCTCGAGCGCTGTGAGCGTGGCGGCTCGAAGTTAGGTAGCGCTTGGACTTTGCCTTGCGCCTGAGGAAAGCCACTCCCTTCGTGCGATGAGGGACTCCATGGATTGCGCGACGAGCCAAGAGCGAGATGACGACATCGGTTTTGGTGACCGCACTCGCGTATTCGACCCAAACTTCGTTCACCTGGTTGATGTCCGGACTCGATATCGCTGGAAATTGATCGTCCACGTTCTGTCAAAGTTCGTACTACCAAAGTGTGTTTCGGTTACGAATCCCTTAATTTGTTCCAGCGCCGGTCCAGCCAGGAACTAGAAAAGAACCGTGGCCCAGCTTCGCGCACCGCGCCAGACCAGCCGACTGACCCTTCGCGCCTTTGATGCGTCTGATCTGGAGGATCTCACCGCTCTCTATTCGCGCGAGGACGTCAATCGTTACCTGTACTCAGAGCCAAA
>PKZO01000031.1 GCA_003133125.1 Acidimicrobiaceae bacterium
TTCCCTCACTTGAAGTGGCCGTCCTTGAACTTCAGGCACGCCTCGAACTCGCCAAACGGCGCACGCGCGACTTGAGTCGCGATGAGAATAAGGATCGCGGGCTTAGTCGCCAATGGAGAATCACGTCCGACGCGATAACTCATCATGTTGCACCTGGTGGTCCACTAAATGGGACACAGGTCACTCGGTGGGCGCTGCAGGACTCGAACCTGCGACCTCAGCCGTGTGAAAGTGTTCATATCCGTCTCACCGGACGACGCAACACGACGCTAGACCACTTGACGAGGAACAATGACCACGTGAGACGACGCGAGACGACTACACACGACGCGATTTGTGGAGCATTATCATGGGGCAAGATGAGCGCAGTCCGTAAGCAACTGAGGTGCTATTTTGCCCACACGAGAGCCCGGGGGTCTCACGTGGAAATCGTTTCCGCGCCCATTCTGGTATGATTCTGGTATGACTACGAAGATTGCAGTGAGCCTGCCCGACGAACTTGTCGACGCGGCCCGTCGAGCGGTGACTGAAGGTCGATCCAGTTCGGTGTCTGCGTTCATTGCCTCGGCGATGGCCGACAAGACACGGTTCGACGATCTTGAGGCGTTGCTCGCCGATATGGCGGCGGAGTCTGGACCACCCGATGAATCTGATCGACGCTGGGCACGTGAAGCCCTTGGACTGATTTGAAATGGCCCCAAGCGTCACGCTCGACACGGGTGCTTTGATTGGTATCGAGCGAGGGACAAGGCGGATGCAGGCTCTGCTCGACGAAGCCGGAGCGGTCGGCGCCACGTTCAACGTTCCGGCGGGAGTACTCGCTCAGGCCTGGCGCGGCACGCCCCGACAGGCGCTCCTGGGCCGTTTCCTCAACCTGTCCAATGTCGCGGTTGTTCCCCTTGATGACGCCGGAGCCCGCGCAGCTGGTGTTTTGTGCGCTCGCAGTGACGTGAACGACGTTGTTGATGCGTCAGTCGTTGTATGCGCGAGGTTGGCGGACGGCCCCGTGGTTACAACCGATTCTTATGATCTTCGCCGCTTGGATCCGCAACTTCGAATCGTCGCCATCTGAGAATGTTGACCGTGCGCTCACCCTTGGACCTGCCTTGCTGGATCAACACAAAACCCAACCACACACCGAGCGCAAAGCAGTCTTCTTAGAAAATCGCCTCTGAAGTCAATCGAAATTGTGCCCAATTCGGAAGGATTTTGTCTTCACCAAACTTGGTGTGATTTGTCCATTCATTCACCATCGGGAACGAAACAGCGGCAGGCGACAAGTATTAGTACATGAGGGAAAAACAATTCGACTGCTCAAACAGCGAAATTGAGTCGCTTTCCGACCCACTCGCCTTCGAGCGTTGCTTCGAGGAGAACTTCTCCGTGATTCATAGATACATTGCTCGACGGGTTGGAACGGCGCTAGCCGACGATCTGGCTGCAGAGACATTCGCCACAGCATTCCGACGTCGAACGTCATTCAATCCGGTCCGTGGATCGTCTCGCTCGTGGCTTTTTGGTATCGCAACGAATCTCATCAGGAATCACTGGCGCGCCGAACATCACCTTTTGGCTCTTGACGCCAAGCTCATCAACGAAGCCGAATTTCGCGAAGACCCTTCGATCTCAGATGACCGTCTAAGCGTGTCCTTCGCGTCACCTCGAATAGCGGCGGCTTTGGCGAACCTCAATCGTGAACAACGTGAAGTCATATTGCTACACGCGTGGGCCGAACTTGAGCACAATGAGATTGCGGCTGCTCTCGACGTCGCCCCAGGTACGGTCCGATCGCGACTATCGCGTGCTCGTGCCACGCTCTCTGAAGAATTAAAGGGCTTCGACTTTGACCTCTGGTTATTCGAATCAGACCAGAAGTCTCCAGCCGACGAAAGGATTGAGAATGACTGATGTCTTCAAACTCTTACGACGTTTCCGTGAGGAGACTCCGCCACCCTCCACCGATGCCTGGACGCGGGCACGCGCCTCAATCGCTGCCGCAGCATCTGAGGAACGTCGAACGCAGACATCGTTAGCCCAACGAACCAATGGTTCGAAAATTGAGTGGGGCCGTTCACTGCGCCTTGGTGAGGGTCAAAGGAATCCTTGGCGTAATCACAAGCGAAGGACGATCATCGCGGGACTCGCCAGTGCGGCACTGATCGCGGGAGTGCTCGTCGCGGTACTGACGAGTCCGGGAGGTCTCACTGCTCCCGTCCACACGAAGTGGCAGGCTGCCCGCGCACTTCCCGTTTCTCGCACCAACCTTCACGCCCCCAAGGGCACGTGGCTGCTCGCGGACTTCATAACAAGCGAAGGGTGGCAACAGAACACAACAGGACCAGAGCCGGGTAATTTGGCGTGTCCGACCGCACAAATTTGTTTCGTAACGGGCGATAATTCCAACTCGAGCTCTGGTGAAGCGATTTACAACTCGCTTTACGTCAGTTATGACGGGGCACTCAGTTGGAATGTCCTTCCGATACCTTCAGGCGTCGATTTCTCGACACCACTCACGTGTGCGGGTGCGAACAACTGTGCTGCGGGCGCCACCGACAATGGTCAACCAGTTTTCATCACCACCACGGATGGAGGGCATTCTTTCACCATTGATCCCCTGCCTTCGACATACGGCCAGCTCTACTCACTCTCGTGTCCGTCGCTAACCTTCTGCGCTGGCCTCGCCGCGACCTCGGCAGATCCGAATAACGACCCGATTGATGCGACGTTCCTTTCCACCAACAATGGCGGCACGAGCTTCATCGATAGCCCCATTGTTGCTGGTGAATCCATGGCGTCCCTCGCTTGCCCGACAACCACCGACTGCGTCGCGGTAGGTGCGAGTGAATCCATAGCGGCCAACAACCCGACTACTGGCGTGGTCGCACAGACCACAGATGCTGGTGCGAGTTGGACGAGCGGCGCGCTTCCCGGTGGCTTTGGGATTTATTATCTTTCACGACTGACGTGTGCTGACGCTACACACTGTTCGGTTCTGGGAATCATCAGCATTACAAATGCGAATCCGCCGGCATGTTCGACAATTGTCCCGATACCCTCGTCCAGCGAACCATCAACGACCACGACCTCCAGCACCACCACGACGAACATTCCGGTGAGTCCCGAGTTGAGGAGCATTGAGCAGCAGGAGTCAGCTTATGCCCTGGCGCAGAGCCTGAGGCCCGGTGACTACTCGTGTACGAGTGGTAATACTTTGTTGATTAGCGATATCGCGTCGACGAGCGACGGTGGCCTTACATGGACGCCCGAGGCATTGCCTTCTAACGCCCCGCAGCCACAATTATCCGATATTGCGTGCGCCAATTTTGAGCACTGCGTCGCCTCGGGTACTGCCGCTATCCCTCAGGAGGTCGGTCCAGGCCAGAGCAATGGTGGCTCCGCTATCGTCCTCGTTACCAACAATGCTGGAACTACCTGGAGCACTGTCACCTTCGCGGTGCCCTCGAACATTCCAAGTGGCATGCAACTTGACGCGTTGATGGCCGTGGGCGACATCCAGTGCCCGCAAGTCAATGACTGCATGGCCCTTGGCGTATCAGATCAAGGCTCAAAATCCACACCTGTGTACACGAGTGGTTCAAGTTCATTCGCACCTGCATCACCGACGCAGCCAACCTAAGAGTCGACACCGGTAACGTAGATATAGGTCCACACTTCGAGCTGTTGTGGTGAATCGCGACGGGTTTTGTGTTGACGAAGATTCTTCCATCTAGTTCAATTTTCTCTCAAGTTCGTCATTGTTTCGACCGTTGGGATTCACGAGCGTGAACGTTCAGAGACTCGGTGGGCGCTGCAGGACTCGAACCTGCGACCTCAGCCGTGTGAAAGTTTTCACCTCCGTCTCACCAGACGACGTGAGACGACGTGAGACCACTTGACGAAGGACAATGACCACACGAGACGACGTGAGACAACGGCACGCGACACGATTTGTGGAGCATTTTGTGGGGCAAAACGATCTCGGCCGTAGAGATTTCCATCTCTGCAGCACCGAGTCGCGTTCCAAAATCACCCGACACAAGCAAAAATGTCCGAGAACAAACTCAGCGCTCGTAGACCTCTCGGCGGTGGCCCATGCGAAGGACAAGAACAAGAAGTTGCCCTTCATGAATTTCGTAGATGACTCGGTAGTCGCCCGTCCGAACCCTCCACTCGCCCGCACCGCCAACGAGGCGCGTTGCGGCTGGGGGTCGAGGATTCTCGGAAAGTAACTCCAGGACGGCTTGAATGCGTCGTCGAACATCTGGATCAAATTTGCGAAGCTGGCGAATCGCCAACGGCGAGAGGATAACCCCGTAGATCAAGCCAGACCGAGATCGACCTTGACCTGCTCCCATGGGATTGGTGTTTCACCAGTTGCCCTTATTTCGGCGCGGGCCTCCTCAGCGGCACGGATATCTGCCATGTCTTCGGCCAGGGCCAAAATCCCGTCGAGATCATCGGCATCGATGACCGCAGCTACTCGGTGGCCTCGCCTGGTGAGGTAAATCGGTTCATGATCGGCGCGCACCTGATCGATAATCGTTGCCAGTTGTTTTCTTGCCTCTGTGATGTTGCGCGATTCAGTCGAACTCATGTACATAGCGTACATCATGAATCACTTCTGTACGTCAACGGTGGATCTCCGACTAGGCGCAATTGCCCAGGGTTGGGTTACACCACTACCAGATCGCCGGTCCCCGGCTGGAACGTTGCCGAACCTTCTGGAGTGCGGCATTGACTTCAACGAGATCAAACGCGGTGCGATCAAAGATGTCGCCATCATTCCAGCGCACGTAGTTCACGTGCTCTTCGTGCTTAGGGTCGGCCAACGCCTCAAGAAAGTACTCGAAACCGCCGGGTCCGCCAGAGTCCTCCGGCGGACAAGCGTTTTCGCCACCGAGGCAGAGGGCGAACTTGAGCGCATGGGGTGTGCGGAACTCAGCCTCAACGGTGATGATGTGCTCCCAGCCATCACCAAAATCATATTCATAGGTAAAGCGCTCCTGCCCGCGCACCGCCTGGAGAACCGTCACAGTTTGCTCATCGATTTCTCCCTCAGGGTATTCATCGAAGCACATTCCATAGCGCGTGTCGCCAACGGTGAAGGCGTGTAAGTGCGAGTTGGTCCAGCCCATGGCGGCCTGAATCATGTCGTGCAGTCGCGACATTCGTACGCTCGTCGGCACGAGGATCTGTCGCCAGACGGTGGGCGTAACCTCATCCAGTTCAACGCGCAACTGGAAAGTCAACTGTTCTGGAGGGGTGGGCATAGGCTCTCCGCTAGCTCAATGGTCGGTGAAGTGAAAGGCGCTGACTCTACGAGTCTGGTCGGATTCTAAGTCAACTGAATGAGAACTCCGTGATCTCTGACCTACCTCTGCCAACCTGTTCTATGTCGACCTGGTGGCCGTGGGCATCCGCATCGTCAACGACAAGACCACAATTTCTGGGGTCGGCGTCAAACTCGATCTAGAGCGACTCCACGAACACAGCAGCTATCCCAAGTGTGGTGCTTCTGGCAACAATCCGTGGGCGCTGCAGTGGGCGGATTCAAGGGGTCAGCGCAACGCTAGGTGGGTCACACTTAAATGAATGACTATTTAACTGCACGGTGCGACGTCGGATGTACGACGGGTATCACGTCGGTCACGCTGGCGGTCACCAATGAGCACGTTGTTTTCCTGACAACGATCTTGGACCCTAACGAACAGCTTTCAAACCTTTCTGACCTGCTGGCTGGGGTTTGCGACAGGAAACAAAACCCAGCAGAGGCCACGAAGATTCTTCCATCTAGTTCAATTTTCTCTCGAGATCGTCATTGTTGCGACCGTAGGAATCCACGAGCATGAACGTTCAGAGGCTCGTGGGCGCTGCAGTGGACCTTGAGTCACAGAATAAGAACCATAATTCCCCAATCTTATAAGACTGCCCATAGACAATCAGTACTATTATTTTCGTATGAAGAATCGCGAAGATAGCTCAGCCGGAAAGCTCCTCCGAGGGGCGCGTATCAACGCCCGCCTATCGCAAACCGAGGTTGCACGTCGTGCGCACGTTGCGCAAAGCGTGATCAGTGCCTACGAGTCGGGCCGCAGGGAACCTTCGGTCTCTACGCTCGAGCGTCTCATCCTCGCGACGGGACACCGCTTGACCCTCAATCTGGAACGTTCGAGCGATCACCCGCGCGGTCTCCCTGACACGCCTCTCGGGCGCCGACTCCGCCAGCGTCGACGTTCAATACTTGCCTGTGCGGCGCTCCACGGTGCAAGTAACGTCCGCGTCTTTGGCAGCACCGCTCGAGGTGAAGACCAACCCAATAGTGACGTTGATTTAGTGGTCGACCTGGAAAAGGGAACAGGATTATTTGCACTGGAGGCACTTCGTAGGGA
>PKZO01000006.1:0-3070 GCA_003133125.1 Acidimicrobiaceae bacterium
AGCACTACGGCGCGAGCGGGTGCGTGGTGTCGGTGATGCTCGCGAGCCCTCTGCGAGGTTGAATGATCCCATCGATGAGGCCGTAATCGATTGCCTCTTCGGGCGTCATGAACTTGTCGCGGTCGATGTCGTGCAGTACTTCATCGACTGACTTTGCGCTGTGGTGAGCAATGATCTCGGCCATGCGTCGCGTGAGCGCGAGGACTTCACGGAGTTGGATCTCCATGTCGCTCGGTGCGCCTCGTGTGCCAGCGCTCCCTTGATGGATCATGATGCGCGAACTGGGTAGGGCAAAGCGCTTCCCCTTGGCGCCGCCACACAGGACCATGGCCGCGGCCGACATGCCCATGCCGACGCAAATCGTCGACACGTCAGGCCGGATGTGTTGGATCACGTCATAAATCGCCATCCCACCGTAGGCGAGGCCTCCCGGCGAGTTGATGTAGAGCGCGATGTCCTTGTCGGGGTCGATCGCCTCGAGGTACAACATCTGGGAGATGATGATATTGGCGACTTGGTCGTCGACCTCTTGACCGAGAAAGACGATTCGCTGTCGCAGGAGCATCGAGTAGATGTCAAAGGCACGTTCGCCCCTCGAGGATTCTTCGAGCACCATGGGAACCAACGAGTGCCGTATCTCTTCCTGCAATGGCTCAGCGGTTCTCATGCAGCGCTCCTTCTTTCCTCGGGGACTGGCCCCACTACGTCGGAGTAGCCCAAAACACGTGCAACTACTTCATTGCACTATAGACGAACGGACGCCCATGTGCAATAATCTGGTTGCATGAGAGACATTCTTTACCGTGAACTGGAAGTACCGTGCAGCGCCGACGAGGCGTGGACGCACGTCATCGATCCATCATGGCTCGGCGAAGATGGCGAGTGGGACGCCGTCGCTGGCGGTGAGGGCTGGGTGACGAGCGAGGGGGATACGCGCTACCTCGTGGTTGAAGAAGTGGAAGAGGCGCGCCGATTCGTCTACCGCTGGGCCAGTTTCAGCGATGAACCGAGCCGGGTGGAGATCGAACTCGAGCCCGTGCCCACGGGCACCAGGATCTCCATCTCGGAGTCACCGCTCCAGGCAAGGGCGATGGCGAGCCTCTGCGCCCGATGAGGGACACAATCTCTGACGTGTTCGCCGCACTGGGCGACCGAAACCGTCGCGACATCTTTGACCAGTTGCTCGAGGATCCGAACGGACGGACCGCTACCGAACTCTCCCTGGATGCCACTATCTCGCGACAAGCAATTGTGAAGCACTTGCAAATTCTTGTGCGTGTCGATCTCGCCTCGACGCGTCGCGACGGAAAGGAGGTTCGCTACTTCGCGCGACGCGACGGAGCCGTTGGAGCCTCGCAATGGCTCGATGAGCGTTCCGTTGCCTGGGATCAAAGGCTGGCCGCGCTCGATGAGAAGGTGCGCACGTCGTCGCGTCGTTCTTAGGTTCTCGCATTATTTGCGTGATGGCCAAGTCAAAAGCCAATTGACCACGAGGTCAACTTCGCTCCAACGTTGATTGCTTGGCGCCGCAGCGTCAAGCTCCTCTCGCCTCGGCGCGAGCCAGAGCTTCAGCGTAAATGATGGCCAAGCGGTCCCACTGCGCGTTCGCTTCTTCATCAATTTCCTGGCGGCTCGGGTTGGCGTCGAACCAATCGACTATCTCCTTGATTCCCCGTTCGAACGGGACAACCGCCTTGAAGCCCGGCACGACACTGCGAAGCTTTGAATTGTCGAAGACGGCCGAATTCGCCTTGTCGCCCCACAGAGTGCCGAGTTGAGTCGGGTCGGCCGCAACGAACGCGTCGGAAGGTAGGTGTAACACGTCCAGTTCAACGCCTGCTGCTTTTGCGACCAATGAGTAGATCTGATTCCACGTCAGCGCTTCGTCCGACGTGATGTGAAAGTCTTCTCCAATCGCTTCTGATCGACCCAGTAGTGGAATGAGCCCTTTGGCGAAGTCCGTGCTATGCGTCAGAGTCCAGATGCTGGTGCCGTCACCGGGCACCAGTATTCTGGCGCCGCGCCGCATTCGATCGATGATCGTAAAAGGCATCGCCGAACTTCCTATAGCGACAGGAATTTGAGGGACGCCGTAGGTGTGTGACGGGCGAACAATGGTCACAGGAAAGCCCGTAGACCGATGGGCGTCTATGAGCACCTCCTCGCAGGCGATCTTGTCCCTCGAGTACTGCCAATACGGGTTCGTGAGGGGGGTCTTTTCCGTGATGAGCCAGTTGGATGGCGGCTTTTCGTAGGCGGAAGCCGAACTGATAAATACGTACTGGCCAGCGTCGGCGTAGAGCCGAAGGTCGAGTTCGACTTGACGGGGCACGTAGGCCACCCACTGGATCACCACATCAAAGTGACGAGAACCAATAACTTCACGAACCTGAGACTCGTCTGACGCGTCGGCGATGAGTGTGCGTTCTGGTCCCACGTGATTGGGCAATCGAGAGAGTCCGCGGTTGAGGACCCAGACGTCGTGACCCACGTCGAGCGCTTCACTCACGCACGCTGTACTGATAACGCCCGTACCACCAATGAACAGGATCTTCATAACTTCTTCCTATCGTGCAAACATCGTGTTCGAGTCATCTACGAATGTAACGCCGGCATCGCGGCCGGCCATGGCGGTGTCGTTGTGGCCGGCCTTCTCGATTATGTGTCTTTCCTTCGACCAAAAAGCCAATACGCAATTGAGCCGGTCAGATTTGTACTGGCGAGCAACCACAGCCATCTGGGGCCACGAATACCATCACGGGTCCGGCGACGAAGATCACGCCACATCAACGGAGTCACCAGGGCCCACAGAATCAGCGCTCCGATGACAATTGGATACTTTGACTTTGTATTCACATCTCCACTATGCCATTGAATTAATTTCGGCCAACTTGGTTCGAATCCCCTGGGGCCTTTTTCGATAGGGCAGGACTACCCACGATGAAGTATCTCGACATTCGCTCTTGGGCTCGTGAAATACCAATCCGCTGCGATACGCCGATCTCGAACGAAGTTGACGCATCGCGGCACTCGAAGCGGATTCGCCCCGGAACACCCTGGCAGCAGTCGA
>PKZO01000006.1:3094-13405 GCA_003133125.1 Acidimicrobiaceae bacterium
CCTCTAAACGCGTGAGAAGCCGGATCGTCGAGCCCTCCGTACGCCTCGGTCTCCTCGATTCGGACACGCGTCTTTGCGCCTTCGTGGTAAACCACCATGGTTGAGCCAACGAGTTCGCGGGCAACGGTGTCCGGGGGCCGTTCGAAAAAGTCTCTGCCCAGGACCGCGCGATTCATTGACATTTACTGGCGAATTTCTTGCCGGCTCGAGCAGCACGAATCCACGTCAGACAGTCTTGATCTTCGCGGGCTCTGATTACAACTTCGGCAGGATGGCAGCAGCAAGCTGTTCTTCGTCGGACAAGAACGGCGCAGCGTTCGCGGGACTTACGGCGATGCGCAGGTAATAGTCACCCTTAAGAACGCTCAGTGAGGCGTAGCCGTCGTAGTACGCCTCAGTCCCGTAGCCCGCGATTGCCTTGGCCGGTACTTTTGCCTTGTAGGCGTTGTACCACTTCAGGGCATTTGATCCCTTAACCACGACTACTCGGACGGAATCGGCCTGGGCCACGTTCGGCGTCCTCGGAGTAAGGGCTTTAGGTCCGTAAAAGACACAGGCGAGGCCACCTTCGACTGTGGCGCTACCGAGAACGCCCGGAGTTACCGAAGACCCTATGGCCTTAGCTGCTTGGGCTTGGGTAACTTCGGTACAGGAGTCAAATCCCTTCGTCGAAGCGTCCGCCGGGGGAGTCACCGCCGTCAAGGCCGCACTCCCAATGCTGATGATGCTGACCAAGGCCACTACGACATTCAAACCGGTTCGCCGCATGTCGGGCCAACTTTCTCTCAGCGTTGGGAATGACTATAGGCGCCAGAGATGTAGAAGTTCTTTCGACGACTTCGCTAACTGTTCTTCCAGTAGTGACCACGCCTTCAAGACTTATGACGTGGGATGCGAAGTTAATTTCCGCAACTTTGGACAAAATCGTGTCACCGGCCCGCTTTCTATTCGGACCTTAACTTCATGGCCAATGAAAACGGCTTCGTTCCGATGGCAAAGCACATGATGCCGAGCGGCGCCAGAAACCCAGGCAGAACAAGCACCGCAGCCAAGGGGATGAAAATGATGCCCATAGGCACTTGAAGACACAGTAGGCCAGCTATGAGCAACTTCTTCTTACCGGACAATTTCGCCTTGGGTAGGTCTTGATCCAATGCCGTCATGAAGTTCAGCCTCCATTTCAGACTCTATATCGCTGAAGACTGATCTCCTTCTAATTGTCTAATGTCCAAGAAGAAAAGGTTCGGCAGAGTTCACTGAGACCGTTTTGATCGCCCGGGTTGAGTGGATTGCAATGCTGAGTTCCTATCAATATAACGTGGGTGAGTTCTGCCGTGGTCAATTGAGGGGAGAGTGCTCGTGAGGCAAAACCATTCCGTTCCGCCCGCAACTGTCGTGCCAATTCTCATCTATCCGGATGTGCGTGTGGCAGTTGCCTGGCTCAGTACAGCTTTTGGTTTTCGCGAGCGGATCCGTATCGGCGAGTCACATCGTGCGCAACTGTCCATCGGTACCGATGGCGCCGTGATCATCGGCGACGTTCGTGGCGAGCAGCTTCCGCCCGAGTCCGGGCGCGTCACCCACCTCATTCGTGTGCGCGTGGACGACGTAAAAGCCCACCATGCGCACGCAAGACACTTCGGCGCGAAGGTTCTCGATGGACCGAAGAATCGCGAATACGGCGAACGCGACTACACCGTCGAAGATCTAGGTGGACATCATTGGAACTTTTCCGAGACCGTGCGGGACGTCGCACCTGAGGAGTACGGCTGCGAGACCGTTGAGGCGTGGATTAAGCCTGCATGATCCACAACGAGATTTCGTGGCGACGGATCTTTCTCTCTCAGTGCATCATGCTGAGACTGGCCTTCGGACTTGAACCAATCAAAATGTGTCACCTAAGCCAATGACCTGTCAGAATCTGGAGATGGGCGTCGAACTTCTCGAACTCACAGTCAGCGATGCCCTCGCCTGGCGCGAGTGGCTCGACCGCCATCACGCACAGTCGCCCGGGGTATGGCTCGTGCTGGCGAAAAAGGCCACGACGAAGCCGACCAGCCTCACCTACAACGAGGCACTCGACGAAGCCTTGAGTTACGGGTGGATCGACGGAAAACTCCGCAAGGGAAGCGAGACCACGTATTGCCAACACTTTACGCCGCGCCGTGCGCGTAGCGTCTGGTCGAAGCGCAACGTCTCCAACGTCGAGCGACTCATCCTTGAGCGCCGTATGCACGCCTCAGGTCTCGCCGAAGTCGAGCGGGCGAAGGCTGACGGACGCTGGGACTCCGCTTATCACGGGAGCGCCAACATTGAAGTGCCAGCAGACTTCGCAACGGCTTTGGCTTCTGAGCCCAGGGCACGAGCCGTGTTCGAGACGCTCAACCGTCAAAATCGCTACGCCATTCTGTACAGGATCGCGAACGCCAAGCGTGCTGACACGAGGTCCAAGCGAATCGAGCAGTTCGTGAGCATGCTCGCTCGCCAAGAGACCATCTATCCACAAAAGAGCAACCACCCCGACTGAGTCCTTCCAGGGTTTCAGATCCCGCTTGCCTTGTTACGAACTTACATCTACCAGGACAACTTGTGACGAAGGCTCAGGAACGACTTCACCGAACTCGATGAACGCTGCTATGTAAGGTTCTATGGCATCGTGAATACCGTCGCTGACTTCTTGCACGGTCGTATCGACGGAGCCGCACCCGGTACCGGAACTGTTCCCGGTTTGATGACACGTGAAACTGTCGATGGCTCCCACGATGGTGGACTTGGTGCCGTCCATCTGCAAGCTATTTGGCTCGATGAGTAAATGGCAGCCACCAGTTTCGTCGACCGAGCAAGGACACCAAGGCGGGAACGAGTAACGCCCGGACGACTGTGGCGTCCAGAAGAATTCCAACGCCCACGCCGGTGGCGAATACTTTGAGCGGCACTTCTGGCCCTGAGGCGAGTGCGGCGAAGGCAAAGAATAGAATTATCGCTGCGCTTGTGACAAGACGACCAGTATGGCCAAGACCTTCAACAACGGCGTCGTTGGTCGATCTTCCCGCGTCGTGTGCTTCTTTGATCCGAGAGATGATAAAGACTTCGTAGTCCATTGAAAGTCCGAAGAGGAAAGCAAACATCAGTAACGGTACGAAGTCCGTGACGACTCCGGTAGCCGGGATGCCCCAGAGCGCCCGGGAGCCGTAACCGTATTGCCAGATGAGTACGAGTGCGCCGTACGATGCGCCAACTGAGACCAAGTTGAGCACTACGGCCTTGATTGGCAGCACTACGGATCGGAAGGCGCGGATCAACGCGAGCAGCCCGATGAGGGACACGACTCCGATAATGAGGGGGAACCGGTAGTAGAGGACGTGAACGATATCGACCTCCTCAGGCCCGTCGCCTGCGACCTGGGCACCGGGGGCCAGTAGCTTTACCGTGTCGCGCACGTCGCTCACCGTTGCGTTGTCCACGACAGTGCTGGTGGGCTGACTTGGCAGTACGTCAACGAGGGCCGTACCATTTCTATGCCACGCTGACCCCGTAGGAGCAATCGCGGTGTCGACACCGGTGACAGCGCGTAGCCGAACAGTCAGGGCCTCTGCATTTGCGTGTTCGGGGACGAGAATCTCGATTGGCGCGAGCACGCCGACAGGGAAGCCATCACGTTGAATGACGTTCAATCCTTGTTCGGCGGATCCAACGTGGGCCAGGGAAGTGGGTCGGACTTCGCCCACACGAAGATCGGAAGCTGCTCCGAGCAGGATGCAAAGAACGATCAGGGCGGCGCCGATTGCGAAGACACGGTGACGAATGACTGCTCGAGACCACGCCGTCCACGCGCGACTTGGCCTTCCGGCATTGCGCGAATGGCGCCTTTGGGCACGCCGAGTTCTGTGGTCTAGACGCGGACCCCACGCTGAAAGCAAGACCGGCAACAGAGTGAGTGCCGCAATGACTGTCACCAATGGAATGAGCAGACCGCCGTAGCCGAGTCCTCGTAAGAATGGGACGGGTAAGAGGATCAACGAGAGAAGACCAATACCGACGGTGACGCCGCTGAAGGCCACGGACCTTCCGGCAGTGGACATGGCGACAACGATCGCTTCGTCATTCGCTCGGCCACGATCTCGCTCTTCGCGCCAGCGCGTAACGACGAGCAGGGAATAGTCGATTGCTATTCCGAGACCGACGAGGGCGACCAGGTACTCGACGAGCTGGCTGACGCTGGTAAGTGCGGTGACGACCCCGATGAGTAGGAACGTGGCGAGGATGGACACGCCAGCAAGGATGAGAGGAAGCACCGCGAGGAATGACCCAAAGACCACTATAAGAATGAGGAGTGCTCCGATCGCCCCGATAGCGACCTCGCCGAGCACCCCGATTCCGCCGCTTCCCGGAGCATCGTAGAGAGCGGTAAGGCTAGTTGCCGCAATCGTGACGCCGGGTGGTGCCGTCGCTCGCATTCGATTCGCGATCTGGGCGGACGTGGGTGAATTATTGGCACCGAAGACCAATCCGAGGACGGCCTGTCCGTCCCGTGACACGAGACGAGGGTCATTGACCTCAGGGTAGGACACGACGCGCAGAGAATGTACCTGACTCAAAGAAGAAAAAGTTGCGTCAAGCGCAGCGCGGCCTTGTGTGCTTTCGGCCCGTTCATGAGCCGGCAACGTGACTACGACGACAGTCGGACTTACGTTGCCACCATTACCGTAGGCGTGCTCTATTGCGAGGCCGGCCTCGTAGCTCGGCAATCCCGGGAACGTCGTGGCCGATGTGAGCCGTCCGGTAATGGGCCCGATGAGAGCAATGCCCGCCACCGCCACTGCAAGCCAGAAGAAGCCGACCGCTTTGCGGTGCCGAAGCAGGGAGCGCGAAAAGCGCCCTAAACCCCGGTCTGGTGCTTCGGGTTGGAGGGAAGCCTGATGGTTTGTCGGGAATAGTGTCATGCGAACAACCGTAAGGATTTGCACTTTTCGCAACAATGGTGCAGGGACCTCTTTTAGAGGGGGGTTACGTCTACTTTTGCGGGTGCGCGTTTTTCGCGTTCAAGTACGCCAACACGGCCATGACCCGGCGATTGTCGTCCCCCGATAGTGGTAAGTCGAGCTTCATAAAGATATTCGCGATGTGTTTGCTCACTGCCTTTTCCGATACGAACAGTGCAGTCGCCACGGCAGCATTTGAGCGGCCCTCGGCGATGAATGCCAGCACCTCGCGCTCTCGATTCGTTAGACGAGTGAGAGGTCCGTCCGCAGCCCGGTTGACGAGCAGGTGGCTGATTACTTCAGGATCCATAACCGTGCCGCCGCCAGCAACTTGGCGAACCGCGTCGACGAACTGACCCACGTCCATCACACGGTCCTTCAGCAGATAACCGACGCCTCCGATACCGTCGGACAACAACTCGCGTGCGTAAAGCGGTTCGACGTACTGCGAGAGCACCAAGATTGGAAGTCCCGGCAACTGGCGGCGGGCTTCGATTGCCGCAACGAGTCCTTCGTTGGTGAACGTCGGTGGCAAACGAACATCAAGCACTGCAACGTCCGGGTGGTGGTTGATCAACGCCGCGAGCACCGAAGGACCGTCTTCGACCGCTTCCACCACATCGAAATCGTTGGCGCTTAGCAGTCGAACGAGGCCGTCTCTCAGGAGGGCGAGATCTTCGGCGATAACAACTCGCACGGCACCTCCATACTTATGGTGGTGGGTCCACCCGGGGGACTTGAGATGTGCACAATGCCATCAAAAGCGGCAAGTCGCCGCTCGATCCCTTGTAGACCGGTTCCACGATCCGGGTCGGCTCCTCCAGAGCCGTCATCACCGACTGCGACAGATAATTCGCCGCCCACGTATTGCACCCGTATCCATGCGGACGTGGCACCGCTGTGCTTGACGACGTTGGAGAGGGCTTCGGCGATGGCGAAGTAAGCCGCCGATTCCACTGGTGGCGAGAGACGACCTTCTGGGAGATCGATATTCACCTCGACCGGAAGCGGGACGGAAAGGACCAGAGATTGGATGGCCCCGTCGAGTCCACGGTCGGCCAGCACGGGCGGGTAGATACCTCGGACTAGTGAGCGTAAGTCAGCCAATGCGGCGGTAGCACCGGTCTTCGCCTCGATTAATAGGCGTTTCGCTTCGACGGGGTCGGTATCGAGCAATCCCTCGGCCATGCCAAGACTCATGCCCAAGGACACCAACCTTGCCTGGGCGCCGTCGTGGAGATCACGTTCGACGCGCCGCATCTCAGCTTCTTGGGTATCTAGTGCACCGCGCCGCGTGCGGGTTAAAACGTCGACTCGTTCTTCGAGAACCCGCTCGCGCTCGTTCGAAAATAGTGGCACTAGCCAGGCGTGCGCAGCAAATGCTACGACGAGGCCCAAGATTAACCAGATTGGCCAGAAATAACCCAAGCCAGCCATGAGCCAGATGAGTATGGCTGTCACCGCAGTCACGAGTGACAGAGCTCCGTGCACGGCCAAAGGACGATTACGCGTGCGCAGTGCACCGGGTAGGACCCAAAGAACTGCGAAGGGGACAGCCATTCCAATCCAAACCCATCCAGGCCAGAAGTAATTGGCATCTGTTACCGACCAGATGACGGTAAGCGAGAGCCCCAGCACCAGCGAGAAACTCGCGATACGCCACTGAGCACCTCGCGGGCCGGCGCTCTTCGCCACGGCAAATGGTATACGCGGGCCCCAACGGCCAGCACGACTGCTTCGGCCGGTATCAGTTCTCACAATCCCATCGCTCTCGGCGCTTGTCTTAATATTCGAATTTCAGTAGGCGGGATCACTTGGCAGGACGACAGCCTTTGCCCACAGTTTCGCTGTTCGACCGTACGTGAGTGCATACCTCCCAGTGTTGCACCCTGTACCGTGGCTCGTAAGTGGAGCTAGGTCTACTTCTGAAGGGTTGGCAAAGCTTGGTCCAGCTAATAGAGGAAAATTATTGTACAAAGGGACTGCAAGTAAGTCCTCGCACCGGGGTAAGGCTTTAACAAAACTGTCGAGTTGGCTGTTTTTGAGTGCCTTATTGTAAAAATTTGGTTGCGCTGTCGACGAGCTCACGAGCAAGCTTGAATGCTTTTTTCGCGTCGGTTTTTGAGAACTCGTCGAATCCGTAATGTGCAGCATCCTTAAGGTCCAGGAGTCGTAAGAGTATCTTCTTGTGTCGCGGGCCTTCGTTTGACGCCGTTTCGAGCAATATTGCGGCCTGACGATGATTGTCACCACGGAAACATTTCTTTATTCCTTTGCAACAGATTGCGTCAGACGCAGCGATCCCCGCCAATATCGCGTTTCCGGCTGCGACGCTGGCGAATTCATCGCGATTATCAGCGAGTATCAACTCCGCGGCCTCCAAGTAGGCATGAGCAGATCGAAGGCGTTGTCGTGCTTCGCGTGTGCCGCAACTTATAGTTCGAATCGAGTCCGTCACGAACTTTCCTTACGTTTCGGATATGTGTAAGTGATTAAAGTAAATTCGTCATAGAGTCGAATCTCGTCCTTAACAACGTTCTTGTAGATAGCACTTTTTGTGCGACGATGCTCCGACCATTCAACTGCGGTGAGGGTGATGGCCTGTAAGGGATTGCCCGTCCAACGTGGAATTAAGTCATGCAGGCTGTCGACGTTTGATTCCCATTTACCCATCTGAGCATCGGTCATCACGTGCGTCGTGAACGCCTCAACCCACATCCCCAATCCGTCCAGAACTGACTTGTTTTTCTGTGCCGCCGTTATCTCAGCGATAGTCGAGGGTCGGACGATGAGCAGGTCTATGTCGCTTTCTGAGTCTCCGTCACCGCGAGCTGCCGAACCAAAGACGCTGGCGTAGAGTGGCCTGACATTCCATCCTTCAATTTCACGGGTAATTCTGCGCCAAGTTTCTGATCGCAATTGAGCTAACTCTGTTGCAATATGGGCCGCGACGTGCTCCCTATTAAGGGTATAAACCCTCGTATTGCCGATTTCAGTTGCTGTGACAATTCCTTGATGTACAAGGCGGCCGATCGCCTTTCTAATACCTATCTCTGAACCCCGAGTTGAAGCGCTTGCGACTTCGGAAACGGTGAGCGGCTTTCCGGCGCTTTCTAGTGCAACGAGAATTGAACCGTCCAGGGTCGGCGAAATCGTAAGTGAAGGATCAGAGAAGTCCATTATATTAAAGTATAGAACAGTATCTAATTAGATACAAGCGTATACTTTAATATAAACACGGACGCCGAAGAGAAATTGATCGCGGTGCGGAGATCAGTCAGCGGCGTCGATGCGAATCTCACGGACAAGCCTCGCCGAAGGACCGCCGGCTGGTTCAAAATCGCCGTGAAGTACGTCAGGGTCGAGATTTGGCCAGGTAATCGTGCCGGCGACTAGATCGATGGTTACCTTGCCAAAAAAGGAGACGTCATTCAATTCATCGAGGACTGGGCCATCGAGAATGCCGGCAAAATCAAGCTCTCTAACAAGTCCGTCAGTAAATGTGAGAAGGAGTCGTAAATCACCAAGGTGTTCAACTGCAACGACCCGTGCCAACATCGAAATAAGTTTCCGCCAGCGGACTTCGTGAGATCGCGAAGAAACGCTGGATTTGGCTCAGTGTGCGTCTCACGGGCTCGCTGCATCTCAGCAAATGCCGCTTCCCACCTCGACGGCTGTTCTACGGCAGCATTCTGAAACATCCGGCGTCGTTACCTTCTCATGTCGTGGAGATCTTAGAGCACCGCCAATCAGCCTAAGGCTGAAATAGAAGGTAAGCATTATGGACTGGGATGACGCTGCTGAACCGATGCTGAAAATCCTTTCTCAAATGGATGGGACGACTAACTCGGAGCCTCGTAACTACTTGCATGCTCGGCAAGTGGGCGAGCCTCTCCTTATTATTGGACCTGCCGTGAGGATAGAGTTAACCCGTGAGCAACGTATCGGGAGCCGACATCAATACCGAGAGCGGGGGCCAAGAACCCGCGGCTCAGAAGAAACGCTCAATTCGTTCACATGAGCAGTTGATAGGAATGATCATCCTTTCGGCGGCGTTCATTGTCGGATCGTTGTCGGTGGCATCTGGGATTCGCGCCCGTAACCAAACGCAGAAGAATCAAATCTCGATTACCGGTTCTGCCGAAGAGACGGTTACGTCCAACATGTTCCAGTGGACAGCAAATTTTTCCAGTACACAGCCAACAACATCAGCGGCACTGGCACAATTGAACGGGTGGACCGTCCAGATTCGTAAGGCGCTCATCGCTGCTGGCGCCTTCGATAGCGAGATCTCATTTGGCACGGTGAATGTGCAACCGAATGAACTGGCGAACGGCGCGATCAGCAATTTCACTATGAGCCAAACGGTCACCGTACAGTCCACTCGCCTAAGCGCCATGCAGCCTGTTCTGGGCGTCAGTACTCTCCTGCTCGCCAACAATGTTCCGTTCATCGCCCAACAACCGCAGTACACCTACAATGGGTTGAAGAAACTGCGACCCGCTCTCACGGCAGAGGCGGCCGCCAACGCTCGGAAGCGGGCCCAAGCGGCGTTAGGAAAGCACGTAGCGTTGGGAGCGCCGATTTCGATCACGGTGGGACAGATTTCAGTCGATGCACCCGGTTCCGTCAATTACGGCAGCGGAGACTTCAATACCAGCACGATTCCCAAGGTCGTCTCGGTAGTGGTTGATGCCACGTACGCAACTGGGTGAGGTCCTGCGCGAAGCGCAATGATGCGATCAAGGATCTCACGAAGTCTTGGGGCGGTAGTTCACGAGACGTTCGCTAGTCCGTCGTGTTTCTGATGGTTTGCGATGCTGACAGTACTGCGTACTTCTGGGTTTGTCGTCGCGTTGATAGGTGCAAGAGTGCACCATTAAAAGGTCATTCTGTGCTGATCAGTAACCGGAGGCACTAATAGTGATGTACTAATAATAGGGTCAACGGTTGCCGATTGACTGCCGAAACTTCAGCATCCCTTGCTTGTCCCTTGCTCGATCCGCAAGTCGTTCACTCAGAACTACTGGCGCCGCTCACCCAACGAATTTCTTCAAGTCAGCGATGATCTTGTCCTCGACCTCAAGGCTCCACGCCGAGTCGGCGATATCGACGACCAAGAAGAGGTCAGAGACCAGGAACGTCTCGATGGCGGCGACGCCAAGGTGTTCGAGCCATTTGCCAACGCCGAAACGCACTGTGAAGTCGGCCGGATCGCCGGTGATGGTGATTGTAAAGGAGCGATCGGCGTCGACGACGTCGCGCAGAAATCCTGCCTTCTTCGCTTGAATCACCGTGCCCTTGTCGCTGGCGGCCGACGACTGGACCT
>PKZO01000046.1 GCA_003133125.1 Acidimicrobiaceae bacterium
ACACCGGCGCGGCAAAGTCGATCGCGACCCATCCGATCGAGTTGCTTCGCCAGCTTCGATTCCGCGTGACGCTTAACACCGACAATCGCCTCATGAGTGGCATCGCCTTGAGCGGCGAGTTCGAGACGTGCGCCAAGACTTTCAACTGGACCCTGGCAGACATGGAGTGGTTCACGCTCAACGCCGCCAAGAGTTCGTTCTACCAATTCGACCAGCGGCTCGCGATGATCAACAACGTCATCAAACCTGGTTACGCGGCGCTGCGCTCGGCCTAGAACTCGAGAATCGAGCTGAGTTCGTCGCGCACGCGACCCAGTTGCGCGGCCGCGTCGGCGCGCTGGCGCGAAAGATCCGTACGCGGATCGGGACCCACCTTCACTTCGATGTAGGCCTTCAACTTCGCCTCGGTTCCTGAAGGGCGAACGACGACTCGTCCGCGTACGCCCAGTTCGAACAAGACCCCTTCGGTGGGTGCGAGCCCAAAGGCCCCTTGGGCGAGGTCGACGACGTTGGTCACCTCGAGTCCGCCGAGCGAGCGCGGCGGGGCCGCTCGCAGCGACTCGACCTTCGCCACGATTCGAGCGAGTGCGTGAGGGCCCTCGACGCGCAGTGAGAGCTGAGCTCCGGCGTGTACGCCGAAGTGACCCTCGATCTCGTCTAACCGGTCGAGCAGGGTCTTTCCCGCCTCGCGAAGTCCGTGAGCGAGTTGACACAAGGCCAAGGCGGCCGACATACCGTCCTTGTCGGCGACCAGGGGATCGACCGCGAAACCAAGCGCCTCTTCGTAACCGAAACGAAGTTCGCCACTGCCCGCCGCGCGCGAGATCCACTTGAAACCCGTGAGGGTCAGCGCGTAGCGAACCTTCGCCTCCTTCGCCATCGCCTCGAGCAGGGTGGACGAGACGATGCTGGTAGCGACCACGTCACCCGGACCCGCGCCCGTGAGCAACGCCGAGGCGAGCAACCAACCGATCTCGTCGCCGCGCAAGGTTCGCCAACCCCCCGGTGCACGCACCGCCGCGCCTAGGCGATCGGCGTCGGGGTCGTTCGCAATCACCAGCGTCGAACCCGCAGCGTCCGCGCTGGCCAGCGCGAGGTCGAGTGCGCCGGGTTCTTCGGGGTTGGGGAACGGCAAGGTCGGAAAGCTGCCGTCAGGAGCGAACTGTCGCTCGACGAGGTCGACGTTGGCGTAGCCCGCGGCACAGAGCAACTCTGCCATCACGGCACCGCCAACCCCGTGCAGGGGTGTATAGGTGATCGCGAGATCACTCGACCCGACGCCAAAGCGTTCGAGCACGTGCCGGCGGTAACCCTCGAGCACGTCCGGACCCACCACGTGATGCAGGTTGCTCGAACGATCACCAATACGGGCGAGCGTCGCATTCGCCATGTGGCGCTCGACGATGTCGTCGCTCGGCGCGATGATCTGGCTACCGCTCTGGTCGTAGAGTTTGAAGCCGTTATCGCGCGGTGGATTATGGCTCGCGGTGATCATGATGCCCGCGGCGAGGTCGAGTGCCTTTAGGACGTAGGGCACGAAGGGCGTCGGCAAGGGGCCGGGCATCTCGAGCACGCGCGCACCCGCGCCCAACAACACACCCACCACCTCGTCGTTGAACGTCTCAGAGCCGTGACGCGCGTCTCTTCCGACCACGACACCCCGATCGGGGTCGACACCGGTCTCCTCGAGCCACGCCACCACACCCTGGGTGGCGCGTCGCACCGTGGCGCGATTCATCCCCGCGGGACCGGCGATCTCGGGACCGCGCAGACCGGCCGTGCCAAAACGCAACGGCGAGGAGAACCTCGCGCGAAGTTCCCTCTCGTCGTCGATTTCGAGGAGTCGTTCGAGTTCCTCGCGGCCATTCGGATCGGGATCGTTCGCGATCCACAGCAGTACCTCGGCGAGGAGGGCCTTGTTCACAGTACGGGGACAAGTTGGGTCAGCAACGCGCCGAGCGAGCTGGCCGCGTTTTCACCCGCCTCCAGCACCTCGAGGTGGTTGAGCGCACCCGCGGCGACGCCCGCGGCGAAGTTCGACACGAGACTGAGCCCGAGCACTTCGGCTCCCAGGTGGCGCGCGGCGATCGCCTCGAGGACGGTCGACATACCCACGAGTGTCGCACCCATGGTGCGGGCCATCGCCACCTCGGCGGGCGTCTCGTAGTTCGGTCCACGAAATCCCGCGTAGACCCCCTCGCTGAGGTCCGGGAGCGCTTCGCGCACGAGAGCGCGCAACCGTTTGCTGTAGAGGTCAGTCAGGTCAACAAATCGAGGGCCGTAGGGCGCCGGTGGCGGCGCACCTTCCAGGGGCGAGGTCGCGGTCAGGTTGATCTGGTCGCGAAGCACGACGACCTGCCCGGGTCCCTTCGCGGGGTCGATGCCGCCCGCGGCGTTCGTGAGGACCACTATTTGCGCCCCGGCGGCGATGGCGGTGCGCACCGGGTGCACCACCTGGTCGGCGGTGTTGCCCTCGTAGAGGTGCACGCGTCCCGCGACGAGCAGGACGTTCTTCTCGCCCACGCGTACCGAGAGGAGTTGGCCGTTGTGACCGGCGACCGTGGGCGCGACGAAACCGCTCAGCGACGACGCGAGAATCTCGCTGCTCGGAACGCCCAGGGCGGCCGCACCCTCGCGCCAACCCGAGCCCAAGACGATCGCGAGGTCGTAGGCGCCGATGCCGGTCATCTCGCGCAGTTCGTTCGCCGCGCGTTCACTCAGTTCATAAGGGTTCGTCATCATTGTCCAATCGTGTGCCATACGGTCGAGGTCTCGATGAACGCGCGCAACCGGCGCGTGGGGTCGGTGTCGTTGGGCCTCGGGCGAAAGACGCGCTTGATCGAACCAGCGGCGCTGACGCTGAGTTCGTTCGCTTCGTCGAGGTTGACGCCACTGAGGTCGATACCGTCGACGTCCTCGTGGCTCGCGAGGGTCGGAGCCAATTCGGAGGTGACGCCGGTGACGATATTTAGGACCCCCGCGGGAAAGTCCGACGTCGCGGTCATCTCACCGAGTAATACGGCTGGCGTGGGACGAAGTTCGCTCGCTACCGACACCACCGTGTTGCCAGCGGCGATGGGGGCGAGCACCGCGTCGACGAATCCCTCGAGTGACGATTCCTGGCTCGCCAGGACAGCCACCACGCCCGAGGGCGTGGGCAGGGAGAAGTTGAAGAACGGCCCCGCGACGGGATTGGCCCCACCGTAGACCTGAGCGATCTTGTCGGTCCAACCCGCGTACCAGATGATTCGGTCGATCGCTCGAGAGACGCTCTGCTCGGCCTGTTGCTCGCCCAGACCCTCGGCGGCACCGACGTGGTTCGCCAACTCGTCGCGGCGAGATTCGGCCATCTCGGCGAGCCGGTAGATCACCTGGCCGCGGTTATAGGCCGACGACGCCCACCACTTGGCCTGGACGCCGCGCGCGGCGAGCACCGCGTCACGCAAGTCCTTGCGCGAACCCTGGGCGACGTTGGCGAGGAAATCACCACTCTTGGTGCTCACCTTGTAGCTTCGCCCCGATTCCGAACGCGGGAAGGCGCCGTTGATCAGCAGCTTGTAGGTCTTACGTACGTCCAGTCGCTCATCAGACATCGAGGTACGCCTCCAGTCCGTGACGACCACCCTCACGACCGAACCCTGACTCTCGCACTCCCCCGAAGGGACTCGAGGGGTCGAACTTGTTGTACGTGTTCGCCCAGATGACACCGGCACGCAGGCGTTGAGCGACCCACAAGGTGCGACTGCCCTTCTCGCTCCACACCCCACAAGCGAGTCCGTAGTTCGTGTTGTTGGCCTTGACGATCGCCTCTTCGGGCGTGCGAAACGTCAGCACCGAGAGCACGGGTCCAAAGATCTCCTCGCGCGCGATCCGGTGGGACTGAGCGACATTGGCAAAGACCGTGGGCGCGAACCAGTAGCCCTTCTCGGGAAGCGTGCAACTACTCGTGTAACGCGTCGCGCCTTCACTCTCACCGAAGGACGTCAATTCGCGGATGCGCGCCAGTTGCGCCGCTGAGTTGATGGCGCCCACGTCGGTGTTCTTGTCCATCGGGTCGCCCACCCGCAATTGCTCGACGCGACGCACGAGTCGGCGCAGAACCTCGTCGGCGACGGATTCTTGGACCAACAGACGCGAACCGGCGCAGCACACGTGGCCCTGATTGAAGAAGATACCGTCGATGATCCCCTCGATCATCTCGTCGATCGGTGCGTCCTCAAAAACAATGTTGGCACCCTTGCCGCCCAGCTCCAGCGTGAGGCGCTTCTGGCTCGGGGCGACACGTTGTTGGATCAGGCGTCCGACCTCCGTGGAACCAGTGAAGGCGATCTTGTCGACGCCAGGGTGATCGACGAGGGCGGCCCCGCTCGATCCGTCCCCAGTGACGATGTTGACCACGCCGGCAGGAAGCTCCGCTTGCTGGAGGATCTCGGCGAGCAGCAACGCGCTGAGCGACGTGGTTTCGGCGGGCTTGAGGACGCAGGTGTTTCCAGCCGCGAGGGCGGGCGCGATTTTCCAGGCCGCCATCAACAAAGGGAAGTTCCACGGGATTATCTGGCCCGCCACGCCAATGGGCCGAGGGTTCACCCCAAAGCCGGCGTAGTCCAACTTGTCCGCCCAGCCCGCGTAGTAGAAGAAGTGCGCCGCCGCGAGTGGCACATCGACGTCGCGCGACTCACGAATCGGTTTGCCGTTGTCGAGGGTCTCGACGACCGCGAACTCACGGGCCCGCTCGAGAATCAGGCGCGCGATGCGGTAGAGGTACTTGGCGCGCTCGGCCCCGCTGGTGTGGGACCACACCTCTTCGTAGGCGCGTCGCGCCGAGCGGACCGCTCGATCGATGTCCTCACGACTCGACTGTGCGACGGTCGCCAATACTTCCTCGTTCGCGGGATTGAGACTGACGAACTGTTCGTGCGACGAAGGATCGGTGAACGCACCGTCGATGAAGAGCCCGTAACTCGATCGGAAGTGGGCAATCGCGCTGGACTCGGGCGCGGGGTCGTACTCGAGCGAACCGAGCCGCGACGCGGTGAGATCGTGCTCGTTCACTTCAGTCGCCGCTGAAATCGTCAGAGCGCACGTACGCGCCACGGTGCTGCTTGAGACGCTGCATCAACAGGTCGTTCAAGAGCGAGGACGCCCCAAAACGGAACCGGTCCGGGCTCAGCCACGTCGAACCCGCCGTTTCATTCACGAGCACGAGGTAACGAAGCGCGTCCTTGGTCGTGCGAATGCCGCCCGCCACCTTCACGCCCACGAGCTTTCCCGTCGACTCGGCGAAATCTCGCACCGCCTCGAGCATCACCAGTGCGGCGGGGGGCGTCGCGTTCACGCTCACCTTGCCAGTGGAGGTCTTGACGAAGTCGGCCCCGGCGAGCATGGCGAGCCAGCTGGCGCGACGAACGTTGTCGTAGGTGACGAGCTCGCCCGTTTCGAGTATCACCTTCAAGTGCGCTTCGCCACAGGCTTCCTTGACCGCGACGATCTCTTCGAAGACCTCCCCAACGCGACCCGAGAGGAACGCCCCCCGGTCGATAACCATGTCGACCTCGTGCGCACCCGCCTCGACCGCGTCGTTGACGTCGAGGAGTTTCACCCTCATCGACGCCCGACCCGAGGGAAACGCCGTCGCCACTGACGCGACCGCCACCGACGAGTTGGCGAGCGCCGATCGAGCCCGGGCGACGAGGTCGGGGTACACGCACACCGCCGCCACTGACGGCACGGTGAGGTCGCGCGGATCGGGACGCATTGCCTTGGCGCACAGTGAACTCACCCTTGCCGGCGTGTCCGCGCCTTCGAGCGTCGTCAGGTCGACCATGGAGATCGCGAGGTCTATCGCCTCGAGCTTCGTCGACTTCTTGATCGAACGGGTAGCCAGTTTCGCGCAGCGCGCCTCGAGACCCACGGCGTCCACTCCCGCCAGCGCCCCCAAGACGGACTTAAGTTGCGTCTCAGAGCCAATCGCCGGCACGACACTCGCCGAAGCGAACTTCACGCCGTAGTCATCTCGGGTGACGAGTCGAAGAGGTGCGGTGCTCACGTTGGCAACGCTAGCAACGAACGAGTGAAGGGGCTCGAGGAGTGGACTAGGAAAAGACCGGCAGTTGCTGGGCCGCGCGCCGTTGCTCGAGTGAAGGTGCGCCGGCGTCCTTCGCGCTCAGCAGTGGCTCGCCCACCAGTGGCCACGGCACGCCTATCTCGGGGTCGAGCGGATTAATTTCCAATTCCATGGCGGCGTTGAACGGTGACGATATCAAGTAGCACAACGCGGCCCGCTCGCTCGTCGCGCAGTAGCCGTGGGCGACGTCGCGCGGCACCAGTACCGAGCGCCCCTGTTCAGCGCCCAATGACACGACTTCTACGCGACCGAACGAGGGCGAGCCGACTCGAATGTCGACGATAACGTCAACGAGTTCACCAATGACGCAGGTGACGATCTTTGCCTGGCCTTCGGGAGCCATGGAGTAGTGCAGTCCGCGCACCGCGCCGCGCGAGGAGAGCGAGAAGTTGGCTTGCTGGGCTTCAAAGGTGAGGCCCGCATCTTCGAAGTCGTCGAGTTTGAACCACTCGCGAAAGAGACCCCGTTCGTCGCCGTGCACGGGCGAATCGAGCACGTAGAGACCAGGTATGGAGAGTTCCGTAAGTTTCACGAAGCGATGTTCTTGAGCGGCCGCCACCACGTCTCGTTGTCGTGGTACCACTCGACGGTGTCCTTCAGCCCCTGCTCAAAGGGAACCTCGGGGTGATAGCCGAGTTCGTTGCGAATCTTGGTCCAGTCGACCGAGTAACGACGGTCGTGCCCGAGTCGATCCGTCACCGGCTGGACCATCGAGCGATCGCTCGAGCAGAGTTCTAAGAGGTGGTCGACAATGGCGTGGTTCGTCAATTCGGTTCCGCCACCGATGTTGTAGATCTCACCGAGTCGACCGCCCTCGAGCACCAGCATGATCGCTCGACAGTGATCGTCCACGTGAAGCCAGTCGCGCACGTTGAGCCCGTCGCCGTAGAGCGGGACCTTCAAGCCGTCACTGAGGTTGGTGACGAACAACGGAATGAGCTTCTCGGGGAACTGACGAGGGCCGTAGTTGTTCGAGCAGCGCGTNNTCCTCGCGCCACGAGCCCTCGTGAATCGAGCCGTAGACCTCGTCGGTCGAGACGTGCACGAAGCGATCGACGCCACCGCGCCGAGCGCTCTCGAGCAGTTGCTGAGTGCCCAGCACGTTCGTCCTAAAGAAAGGCCGCGCGCTACTTATCGAACGGTCTACGTGACTCTCGGCGGCGAAATGCACGACGGCGTGCGCACCGCGCAGTATGTCATCGGTGATCTCCGCGTCGAGGATCGAACCTTCGACGAAGGAGACTCGTGAATCGCGCAGGACCGTGGCCATGTTCTCGCGACGACCCGAGTACGTAAGCGCGTCGAGGATGACGATGTCGTCGTAGTCCAAGCGCTCGGCCTGTTCGAGGAACAACTCGGCGAAACGGGAACCAATGAATCCCGCGGCCCCAGTTATCACTGCGCGCATAGAAGTACCTCGGCCTTTAGTAGAGAGCAACCGGACTTCTATACTAATGGAGTGAAGGGAATCATTCTGGCTGGGGGAAGCGGAACACGCCTTTATCCCATTACGCGCGCTGTTTCGAAACAGTTGCTGCCGATCTACGACAAGCCAATGATCTATTACCCGCTCAGCACGTTGATGCTCACGGGTCTACGCGACATTCTTCTCATCACTACGCCCCACGACCAAGACGCCTTCCGTCGGCTCCTCGGCGACGGCGCGCAATTGGGGATGAACATCTCCTACGTCATCCAAGAGAACCCGAACGGTCTGGCCGAGGCGCTCATTCTCGGCGAAGAGTTCCTCGACGGCGACAAGTGCGCTTTGATTCTCGGCGACAACCTCTTCTATGGTCCAGGGCTGGGCACCCATCTCCAACAGAACACCAACGTCGAGGGTGCGCTCATCTTCGCCTACCAGGTGAGCGATCCAGCGGCGTACGGCGTGGTCGAGTTCGGTATCGACGGCAAGGTCATCTCCATCGAAGAGAAGCCCGCCAAACCCAAGAGCACCTACGCCGTGCCAGGGATCTACTTCTATGACGAGAGGGCATCCAAACTCGCGCGCGAGCTCTCGCCCAGCGAGAGGGGTGAACTCGAGATCACCGCGCTCAACAACCTCTACCTCGAGATGGGCGAACTGCGCGCCGAAATTCTCTCGCGCGCCACGACCTGGCTCGACACCGGAACCCACGAATCGCTCTACGAAGCCGGTGGTCTCATCCGCACGTTACAAAGTCGCACGGGACTGCGCATCGGTGACGTCGAGCAGATCAGCCGCGACCAGGGCTGGATCTAGAGCGCGGAGACTTCAATCGACCTCGCAGATCATCTCGATCTCGACGGCGATGTTAAACGGGAGTTCCGCCACTCCCACCGCGGAGCGAGCGTGGCTGCCTATCGCAGGTCCAAAGACCTCGACCAGTAAGTCCGAGCAACCGTTGATCACCTCGGGCGACGCCACGAAACCTGGCGCAACGTTCACCATGCCGAGGACCTTCACCACACGCACCACGCGGTCGAGTGACCCGAGCTCGCGCCGCATGGTCGCGAGCAAGTTGAGCGCCACCAGTCGCGCCGCCTCGCGACCCTGCTCGAGGTTCAACTCGGCGCCAACCTTGCCCGTGGTCATCGAACCGTCTGGTCGGTAGGGCCCGTGCCCGGCGAGGAAGAGCAGCGGACCCGAGCGCACCGCCGACACGTAGTTCGCCCGAGGTTGCGGCGGGTCGGGTAACGAAATGCCCAGCTCTAGGATCCGTGCCTCTATTCCCATCGCCCCTCCTGAGTCCCTTACAAGGTAGTGGGCCCGGACTTGTCGGCGCCGCACGACCTCATTCGAAGGAGGCTCGCCAGATGGATAGCATCGAAAGAGACAAAAAGACCTCAGGGCAATAGCCCGGGGCGGGAACGGATTCAATGAGCAACTTCGAGGACTGGGCGCGCGCCACCTATCGCCAAGCGGGTATCGAAGTCGACGATAACGATCTGGCGCTCGTAGAACTGATCTACGCGGGTGCCCTGGGTCAACTCGAGATGCTCGATCGCATCGACCTCGAGGAGTTTCCTGCGCGTGGCGTCGACCTACGCCACGCGCCCAAGGCAACATGACCCATCCCCAAGACCTCACGCTGCGCCAACAAGCCGACGCGATTCGCCACGGTGAACTCAGCGCCAAAGAACTTCTCGAGGCGACCCTCGAGCGCATTGGCGAACGCGACGCCTCGATCAACTCGACCCCGGTTGTCTTTAACGAGTTGAGCCAGGTGCAGATCAGTCAAGCGCCCGCCGGGCCGCTGTTCGGCGTGCCCATAACAGTAAAGGACATGTACGCCTTACCCTGGCGCGCCGCGCGAAACGGCACCTCGTACAACCTGATTCCCGCCGGTGCGTCGGGTCCTTACCGGAGTCTTCGCGACGCGGGGGTCATTGTCGTGGGAATCGCCAACCAGCACGAGCTCGGTATTGGATCCACGGGCATCTACTCGGCCTACGGTCCGACGCACAATCCGTGGGACCCTTCGCGCTGCGCCGGGGGATCCTCGGGCGGCAGTACCGCGGGCGTGGCGGCTCGCCTGGTCGCGGGCAGCCTCGCCAGTGACAGCGGCGGATCGACGCGAATCCCCGCGTCGTGGTGCGGCGTCATTGGCCTCAAGCTCACTTACGGATCGGTTCCCTACGACGGCTACTTCGGCGCGGCGACGACCTTCAGCGCGCCGGGCGTCGTGGCGCGCGACGCGGGCGACACGCGCATGCTCACCGCGGCGATGCTCCAGCGTCCACTGCCCCAACAGAGCGGCAGTGGACTTCGCGTGGGCATGGTGCGCGAGCCATTCTGGAACGACGTCGACGCCGAAACCGCCGCCGTCTGTACGAGGGCCCTCACTCTCGCGGGCTGGAAGGTCAGTGAAGTAAAGATCGAGAACCTCGAGCTCGCGAGCGCCGCGTTCCTCGCCCGATTGATCGCTGAGGCGGGAATACCCTCGCTCGAGGTGCTCGCCTCGGTGAGCGCGCCAACACGCGCGCTCCTGCTCGCGGGCATGCTCGCACCGGCACGTTTCGTACCGCGCGCTGACCGCGTACGAGCGGCGGTGCGCTACTCACTCGCCGCGGTCTTTGAGACCGTGGACTTCCTCGTCTGGCCCACGACCCCCACTACCGCCGCGAGCGTGCAAGACCCCTGGGTTACGATCCCCTCGGGCAGGGTGACCGTCGACGTGCCCAACGTCCGACAGAACTCGCTCGCCAACCTCACGGGCGCGCCCGCGATCTCGATTCCTATTGGACTGAGTGGTTCACAGATGCCGATCGGCCTGCAGGTACTCGGCCCCTGGGGCAGCGAGGCACGACTCCTTGACGCCGCCGAACACATCGAACGCGTGAGCGACCGCAGTTTCGTGAGTCTCGTGCCAGCGCTCGCGCGCTGAGTTCGCGCCTCACTGACGCCAACCGAGCAGTAAGAAGGGGGCCGGGCGGGCTTGGCTAATGTGGCTACGTCAGCCATTTTTAGGAGACTTTCATGTCAACCGTTGCCGTTCAGACTGCACCGCGTCGTGTTCTCGCGGACTACCTTCCCCGAACTCTTGTCGCCGACACCATTCTGGTCGTCGGCGCCGCCGGGCTCGTCGGGCTTCTCGCACAGATCTCGATTCACCTTTCATTCACCCCCGTACCAATCACCGGCCAGACCCTGGGCGTGCTGCTCGCGGGTTCGGCGCTCGGATGGCGTCGCGCCGGCCTTTCGATGTCGTTGTACCTGGTCGCCGGTCTCGCGGGGGTACCGTGGTTCGCGGGACACGCGAGCGGTTACGCGGGCGCGACGTTCGGGTATCTGCTCGGCTTCATCGCGGCGGGCATGCTGCTCGGCTGGCTCGCCGCCAAGGGCAGCGACCGTAACATCGTCCGCGCGGCGATCTCGATGGTCCTCGCCGAGGTTCTGCTCTACGCGATTGCCCTGCCGTGGCTCGCGGTGGACCTGCACGTCTCACTCGCCAAGGCCTTCTCGCTTGGCATGTGGCCCTTCGTAGCGGGCGACGTCATCAAGGCCGCGCTCGCGGGCGTGGCGTTGCCTTCGGCGTGGCGCCTGGTCGGGCGCGCCACGAAGGGTTGAATCAGACGCTGTAACCCAGCAGGCGCGCTTCATCGCCGTGGATCAAGCGCTTGTGCTCGCCCAGGATCTTTCGATCGAGCGTGGCGTAGCGCTCGGCGACGCCAATGGCGTGATCGAGCAGTTCGCTCTCCTGCTCGATCGACTCGACGATGCCAAAGGCGCGCGCGTCGGGTCCGGTGAAACGGTGGGCCGTCGTCGCGGCGGCGATCGCGGTCGGGCGCGGCAAACGGTGCTCGAGGATCGACCAGAGTCGTTGATCGAGGGCCAAGCCGATCTCGGCCTCGTTCATGCACCANNACGAGCAGTCGACCAATGGTCCGGTTCAGCTCAGCGAGCGTGGCGGCGAACTCGCTCGGATTCGATCCGAATCGCTCCAGGTCCAGACCGTTGCTGAAGAATTTGCCCTGACCGGTCAACACGATGCCGAGCGGGCCCTCAAGTGCACTCAGTTCGTCGAGGATCTCGTTGATGCGACCCAGTGAATCGAGGTTGACCCGGTTTTCACCCTCGTTCCAGGTGAGGACCGCGACTGCTCCACGTTGCTGCACCGATATGTCCATGTTTTTGAGCATAGGACGCACCTCGCGGACCCCCGAGTAAGTTATCGACTGTGAGTGAGAACACTGACGTACCCGAACCCGACGTCTCGGCCGATCATCCGATCTCTGAGAACTGGGTGTGGGTCGGGCCGCATCGGCCAGCGTGCCCACGAGTGCTCTTCGAGCACATGACGAGTAACTGGGACGTCGTTGCGCCCTCGAATGACGTGCACCCCGCCGCGTCCTTCAGCCACGAGCGCCGCGCGAAGATCGCCGAACATTTCCCCGACCGGGTCCTCGTGATCCCGACGGGCAACCCCAAAGTCCGCGCCAACGACACCGACTACCGGTTCCGCGCGGGCACCGACTTCTTCTACCTCACGGGCTGTGGCGAACCCGACACGGTTCTCGTCATCGCCCCGGGCGCGACGGGTCCACGCGCGACGCTCTACGTCGCGCCACGGCGTGACCATCACACCCACGAGTTCTTCACCGACGCACGCTACGGCGAGTTGTGGGTAGGCGCGCGACGAGGCGTCGACGAGGCCGCGACGTACTACGGTATCGAAACCGCACCCCTCGAGTACCTCGAAAAGGACCTGACGTCCCTCGACGGCGCGAGCGTGCTCACCCTGCGTGGTTTCGACGACGGCGTCGACGCGCTGCTCGAGGAGAACGACGAGGACGAGCAGTTGTCCATCGCACTGAGTGAACAGCGTCTCGTGAAGGACGACTTCGAGATCGCCCAGTTGCAACTGGCGGTGAGCTACACCGTGAAGGGCTTCGAAGACGTCGTGCGAGCGCTTCCCACCGCCCAGGGACGAGGCGAGCGCGTCATCGAGGGCGTCTTCAATCTTCGCGCGCGCGTCGAAGGCAACGACGTTGGCTACGACACCATCGCGGCGAGCGGGTCACACGCGACGACCCTGCACTGGACGCGCAACGACGGCGAGGTGCGCGCGGGCGACCTCTTGCTGCTCGACGCCGGCGTCGAATGCCACAACCTCTACACCGCCGACGTCACGCGCACCATGCCCGTGAGCGGCAAGTTCTCCCCCGCCCAACGTCGGGTCTACGAACTCGTCCTGCGCGCCCAAGAGGCCGGCATCGCCGCGGTGAAGCCCGGCGTTCCCTTCATGGCCCCCAACGACGCCGCGATGCGGGTGCTCGCCGAGGGACTGCACGAATTGGGCATTCTCGAAGAAGATCCCGAGACCGCCCTGCGCAAGGACCGCCAGCTGCACCGTCGTTACACCTTGCACGGCGTGAGCCACATGCTGGGCCTGGACGTGCACGACTGTGCGAACGCCCGTAACGAGGAGTACCTGGGTGATCTCGCCGAGGGCTACGTGCTCACGGTCGAGCCGGGTCTCTACTTCCAGCCCAACGACCTCACGGTGCCCGCGGAGTACCGCGGCATTGGCGTGCGCATAGAAGACGACGTGCTCGTGACCAAGGACGGCGCGAAGAATCTCTCCGAGGCTCTGCCGCGCGAGCCCCACGCCATCGAGGACTGGATGACCGAACTCTGGTCAACGACGACACCCCACCTCGGCCTTTGAGGTCGCGACCCTTCGAGAAACGAGAGCGCCTATGACGACGAGTAGACCGACGCAACTAGGGATGGTCGGACTCGGTCGGATGGGGGCGAACCTGGTGCAACGAGTTGTGCGCGACGGGCACCACGCGGTCGTCTTTGACGTCAACCGCGGGTCCGTAACGGCTCTCGAGGCCAGCGACATCGTCGGGGCAACGTCGCTCGAGGACTTCGTGGCCCGTCTTTCGACGCCTCGGGCCATCTGGTTGATGCTGCCCGCGGCGATCACCCAACACGTGCTGGATGAACTAGTACCCCTGCTCGAAAAGGACGACGTCGTGATCGACGGGGGGAACTCCTACTACCGCGACGACATCGTGCGCGCGGCGGCCCTGCGCCAGA
>PKZO01000062.1 GCA_003133125.1 Acidimicrobiaceae bacterium
GTGCTGGACTCGCGCCAGCTCACGGCGAATTACTCGGTGGCGACGCCTGTCAACTGGAAGGTCGGCGGCGACGTCATCATCGTGAACTCGGTCACCGACGAAGAGGCGAAGACGAAGTTCCCCAAGGGTTTCAAGAAACTGAAGGACTACCTGCGCGTCACGCCTCAGCCCAACAAGTAATCACGCATCACAACAACGCGGCGGTCGCCTTNNCCTTCGGGCTACCGCCGCGTTGTTACGCGTAGGGTTGAAAATGGAAAGGAAACCATGAACAATCCATCCACTTTCACTTTTGCCAAGCAGTCGATTCATCGTCTCGGTTACGGCGCCATGCGTATCACCGGACCCGGCGTCTGGGACTATCCCCGTGACCGCGAGGGAGCTCTCGCGGTCCTGCGTCGAGCAGTCGNNTCGACACCGCCGACTCCTACGGTCCCTACGTTTCTGAGGAGTTGATCTTCGAGGCGCTTCACCCCTACGGGAACGTGAAGATCGCCACCAAAGCTGGTTTGGTTCGCACCGGTCCTGACGTGTGGGTGCCCTGTGGCCGGCCGGACTACCTTCGCCAGGAGTGTGAGATGTCGCTGCGTCGACTCGGTCAGGAGTCCCTCGATCTCTTTCAACTGCACCGTATCGATCCGCACCACGACCGCGACGAGCAGTTCGGACTCTTGCGCGCCTTGCTCGACGAGGGAAAGGTCCGGGCCGTTGGCCTCTCGAACGTCAACGTCGAGGAGATCGAAGCGGCGAGAAAGATCGTCCCGATCGTTACTGTCCAGAATCAGTACAACCTGACCAACCGGCGCAGCGAATCGGTGCTCGAGTACTGCGAGAAGGAAGGCATTGGATTCATACCCTGGTTCCCGGTGGCTTCGGGAAACCTTGCGCGCAGCGGTGGTCCGCTCGACACGCTCGCCACCGAGCGCGGGGCCAGCGTCGCACAGCTCACGTTGGCTTGGTTGTTGTATCGATCACCCGTGGTCCTGCCGATTCCGGGTACCTCGAGTGTCGCGCACGTCCAAGAGAACTGCGCCGCCGCAACGCTCGAACTCGATGAGGCGACCTTCAAGGCCGTCGAAGAGGCCGCTCGCTAGGACTGGTTCTGCAACTGATCGTGCAGAGACTCACGTAGTTCTCGCTTAAGCACCTTGCCCTGGGGATTGCGCGGCAGGGCGAGCGTGCGAAAGAAGATCCTCGTCGGGACTTCGAACTTGGCGAGTCGTTGGGCGACGTAGCGTGAGATCTCTTCGGCTTCGACGACGCGTCCCGGACGCAGCACGACCACCGCAGCGACCTCTTCGCCGAGGGTGGGGTGGTTCATGCCCACCACGGCGCAGTCGGCCACGTCGGGGTGTTCGAAGATCGCCGCTTCGACGATGACCGAGTACACGTTCTCACCGCCGCGGATGATCATGTCCTTCGCGCGGTCCACGATGTAGATGTAGCCGTCCTCGTCCATGCGCGCGACGTCGCCGGTGTGCAACCAACCCTTGGTGAAGGACTTCGCGGTCGCTTCGGGTTTGTGCCAGTAGCCGCGTACCACGTTGGGGCCCTTGATCCAAAGTTCACCCACGACGTCAGGTCCCAACACCAGATCAGGTGAGGGTTCGAGACCCTCGTAGTCCTCGGGCACGATCGCCACTTCACAGACCGGCACCGCGGGCCCGCAACTGCTCGGTCGCTCGACGTAGTCCGGACCGTTGTTCAAGCACACGGCCGCCGACGTCTCGGTGAGGCCGTAGCCGTTGCCGGGCTGGCCCACGGGAAAGGCCGCTTGGATGCGACGAACCAAATCGGGTGGTGCGGGGGCGCCGCCGTAGGAGATCGAGCGAACACTCGACGTGTCGAACTTTCGAAAGTCCGGATGGTCGAGTATCTGCATGGCGATCGTGGGGACGCCGCCGATGTGCGTGAGACGCTCACTCTCGATCAGCGCGAGTGCCTTGCTGGCGTCGAAGTGGTGCATCATCACCAACTTGCCTCCCGAGGCGGTGTTCACGAGCATCGTCGCCAGACAGCCCGTCGCGTGAAAGAGCGGAACGTTGAGCAGACTGGCGTTGGGTAGGCCCTTGCCCTGCTCGTCGACGTTATTGGCGCCGTGGCGTAAAGCGGAGCTCTGGGCGATGAAGAAGAGATTCATCAGATTGGTGATGGCGTTTCGGTGCGAACCCACGGCACCCTTGGGCTTGCCGGTCGTGCCCGAGGTGTAGAACATCGTGGCGTCGTCTTCGGGGTCGAAATCGACCTGGGGAGGTGTCGCGGTGGGTTCGATCTGGCCGAGAAAGGCCTCGTATCCTACGAGCTCAATGCGAGCGTGCTTTTTATCGACGTAGGCGCGGCGCCCGGGCTCGTCACTTATTACGACGATTGTCTTCAGTTCGGGCAGGTGGTCGAGCTGCTTGTAGAGCCGCTCCAATCGCTCTTCGTCGACGAAGAGCACCGTCGAACCCGAGTCGGTGAGTCCGTAGGCGAGTTCTTCGCTCGTCCACCAGGCGTTGAGCGGTACGACGACCGCACCGGTGGCCATCGAACCCCAAAAGGCGCAGACCCATTCGGGCAGGTTTCGCGAAGCGATGGCGACCCGGTCGCCCTTGTTCACGCCTAAGGCGACGAGTCGCGCGGCGAGCGTCGAGGCAATGCGGTAGTGCTCGTCAAAAGTGATTCTTTCGTCTTCGTAGACGAGGAAGTCTCGCGCCGCGTGGTTGAGCGACAGGTCCAAGACTTGTCGCAGATTTGCGGGTGCGTGTTTCCAGACGGTCATCTCGATGCCGTTGATCGTAAGGCGCTCGGTCTCGAACATCTGTCCGGGAGCGGTCAACTGGGCGGTGGCTTGGGCGAGGGTGAGGGGTGAATCAGCCATGATGTGCGACGTTACTGCTTAGGGGCCGTTGGTGAAAAAAGCGTCTGTCGGTAGTGGACGAGTTCGGCGATCGATTCGCGAATGTCGTCCAGGGCGCGGTGGTTGGTGGCCTTGTCCCCGAAGGACTCGAGAACTTCGGGGTTCCATCGTCGAGCCAGCTCCTTGATCGTAGAGACATCGACGTTTCGATAGTGGAAGAACGATTCCAGGGTTGGCATGTACTCCTGGAGAAATCGCCGATCGGTGCCAATGGAGTTACCGCACAACGGTACTGAACCTTCTTCGACGTGAAGTTTCAGAAAGGCCAAGGTCTCGGCTTCGGCGTCCGCCACGGTGACGCTCGAGGCTCTGGTCGCGTCGAGAAGACCGGATTTTGTGTGCATCTCGGTGACGAAGTCACCCATCTGGGCTAGTTGATCCGGTGTGGCGTGAATGACCAGGTCGGGACCTTCGGCGACGATGTTGAGTTCGTCATCGGTCACAATCGTGGCAATTTCGATGATGACGTGGCGATGGGGCTCGAGTCCAGTCATCTCTAGATCCATCCATACGAGCACAGTGCGACACTAGCGAATCCTGGCCCGCCGTTATTCGGGCCCGGGTAGCCTTCGGCCTATGGAAATCCTCGTTCGGGCCCTGCACCCCGACGCCGTGCTGCCACAGAATGCACACGAGCATGACGCGGGATTTGACCTGGTGGCGGTCGAATCGTGCACGCTCGCTCGCCGCGGTGGTCGTGCCACGGTCGGCACCGGGTTGAGCATCGCGATTCCCGAGGGACGCGGCGGGTTGGTCCTGCCGCGTAGCGGACTGGCGGCGAAGCACGGAGTGACCTGCGCGAACTCCCCGGGACTGATTGACGCGGGTTATCGAGGCGAAGTGCGCGTCGCGCTCGTGAATCTCGATCCCGATATTGATTACGTGGTGCACAAGGGTGACCGCATCGCTCAACTCGTGGTCGTGCCGGTCGAGTTCCTGCACTTCAGCGTCGTTGACGAACTGCCGGAGGCGACGAGGGGAGACGGCGGTTTTGGGAGTAGTGGACGATGACCCAGTATCTGGACCCACTCGATAGCGCATTTCTGTTGTTGGAGACTTCGGGTACGTCGATGAACATCGGTGCCGTCATCGAACTCGAATTTGGCGAGGTGCTCGATCCCGAGGACAGGTTCAACTTGATCTCGTCGAACATCGCCGCGCGCGTGCACGAGATCCCGATCTTCACGAAGCGAATCGTGAGGGCTCCGTTCGACATGACGTGGCCGATCCTCGTTGAAGACAAGAATTTCGACTTCACCAAGCACGTGCTTCGCGTGGCGTTGCCAGCCCCGGGCACCGCGGACCAGTTCGATGCCTTGATATCGCAGTTCCTGTCCCAGCCTCTTTCCCAACGCCGCCCACTCTGGCAACTTCTCGTCATCGAGGGGCTCGAGGATGGTCGTGCGGCGCTCGCGCTCAAGGTTCATCACGCGCTCGCCGACGGCGTCTCGGGCGCCGAGACATTCGCCAGTCTCTTTGATATCTCGCCCGAAGTGCGTGCGCCGACGCCCAAGGCATCGCCAGCTTCGCCAGAAACTCCCATTACGAGTTCGTGGGGCCTGCTTCGCTTGGGGTTCGGTCGACTGCGACGCCATCCCCAGTTGGCGCTCGAGAACGTTCGATCGTGGTTCACGCGACTTTATGAGATTGCGCGCGCGTTCTTACGGTTCATCGTGATCCGTCGTAGCAAGAACGCGACTCCCGACCAGCCATCCATCTTTCTCGCTCGCCGTTCGTCGCTCAATGGTGCGCCGGGACCGGAAAAGGAATACCACCGACTGCGCGTGTCACTGGTGGACGCCAAACGTTCCGCGAAGGCCCACGGGGCCACGGTCACCGACTTCGTCATGGCGGCCACGGCCGGAGCGCTGCGCCGTCTGCTGGTGGACCGCGATGACCTGCCGAAGAAGGACATCATTGCCTTCGCGCCGATCAACGTGAGAGGAAGCGGCTCGACGGCCGAGTTGGGCAACCAGATTTCGGGCATGCTCGTTGCGTTGCACATTGATATCGCAGATCCGGTGGACCGACTGCGCGCGATCGCGAGCGACTCGGCCAAGACCATCGATCTCCAGCGCGAGCACCGGGCGAAGATCTTCCAGGACGTGCCGAGGGTGCTCGGACCGACCGCGCTCTCGCTGGGCGGCAAATTGATCTCGGCGTTCAATCTCTTTAACCGCATTCCACCAATGGCGAACTTGATGGTCTCCTCGGTGCCGGGTCCTCCGATTCCTCTTTGGCTGAGCGGGCATCGCGTAGCGTCCGCGGCGCCGGTGGGCCCGCTCTTTGGCACTTTCTCGCTCAACATCACCGTGCTCGGTTTCGAGCAGCATCTCGAGTTTGGTCTGCTGGGTTGCGCTGAACGCATGCCCGATCTGGCGACTCTGCGTGATTACCTCTACGAGGAGGCGCAACGTCTCATAGCGAGCACACCGCAGTCCTAGGGACTGGACGGTGCGCGAAAGTCCGCTAATATTGACTTTCACGCGGACGTAGCTCAGTTGGTAGAGCGCGACCTTGCCAAGGTCGAGGTCGCCGGTTCGAGCCCGGTCGTCCGCTCCAAGAATTTGACGAGTAGTGAACAGTTCAAGAGCACCAACTAAATCGTCCTCACGCATCTACGGCGCGACTGTTCTGTTAAGCGTTCGGGTGGTGTTCGTTCAGCAACGCAACCGCGATGACGATGGCGTCGGGGTTGGGACTCAGTCGCAGTAGTCGTTCTCGTTCGAGAGCGGCGCCATCGAGTCCAGGCTCTTCGACGAAGTCGGGCTGTGCGAGAAAGGTATCGACGGGATCAACGCGGCCTTCGTCGTCGTGTGCTTGCTCGTGACGCTTTAGCATGGCAACATTTTAAGGGTCCTGGTGCGGGCGCGTCGATAGTCTTTGGCGAAGGAGGTTCTCATGGTTCACCCCGCGCTCGAGCCGTACATTCGCGCCGTGCAGGCGAACCCCGGACCACATCCGAGAACGCCGAGCATGGACGCGCGACGAGCGGAGTACCTTGAACTCGCACAGGCCATACGAGGCACCGACGAGCCTGTGGTGGCGACCAGAAATGGGGCGGCGAAGCTCGAAGATGGGCGAACATTGCCGACCCGTCTCTACCTGCCCGAGAACGACGAGGACAAGGCTCTTGTCCTTTACTTTCATGGTGGGTCCTTCGTATTAGGCGACCTCGATACCCACGATGGTCTTTGTCGACGCCTTAGCGCGGACACGGGCATGCGGTTCTTGGCGGTGGAGTACCGTCTGGCTCCGGAACATACTTTTCCCGCGGCCATCAACGACGCGGTCGACATGTTTCGTCACGTGGTGACCAATTGGAGTGACTACGCGGCACCCGACGCCGAGATGCTCGTGATGGGTGACTCCGCGGGAGCGTCCCTGGTGGCCGTCGCCGCGGCGCTCACGAGGAATGAGAACCTGGGCATCGCGGCCCAAGTCCTCATCTACCCGACGCTCGGACCCGAAATGGTGACCGAGTCGGCCCATAAATACGGAGTTGGTTACATGCTCGACCTCGAGCATCTTCGTGACGACTACTCCCGGTACCTCGGCGACTTCGCCGATCACACCGATCCACGCGTGACACCGCTCATGTTCGAGGACCTCACGGGTGCGCCGCCGGCGATTCTTCTCGTCGCGGAGTGCGATCCTTTGCGCGACGAGGGGCTCGCGTACGCGGGGCTTTTGGAGCATTTTGGCGTTCGCGTCCAGATCCTCGAGGCCAAAGGCATGGTGCACGGATTCTTGCGCATGGGAGGGCTCGTCCCAGAGGCCCTAGAGATCGTCGACGACCTCGCTGAGCACATGCATCATTTCGTCGATCGCGCGTCGACGTGAACGTACTTTTCGTAACCCTTGACCAGTTCAGGGGCGACTCCTATGGCGAGGCGGGTCACCTGCTCGTAAGAACGCCGAATCTGGATCGAGTCGCGCGCGAGGGTGTACGTCTTGAGCGCCACTTCTCCCAAGCGGCGCCCTGTGCGCCCGGACGCGCTGCTCTTTACACGGGTACCTATCAGATGAACAATCGCGTGGTCGCGAACGGTACTCCCCTTCGCGCGGGTTTGGCCAACCTCGCCAGTGTCGCTCGCGAAGCCGGCTATGACCCGACTCTCTTTGGTTACACCGATCAGGGACTGGACCCCAATCAGAGTGCGGGTTTTGACGATCCCCGCCTCGACAACTACGACGGGGTCCTTCCGGGCATGTCGGTGGGCCTCTATTTACCCGAGAGCCAGGCGGGCTGGATTCAGTACCTGCGCGAGAAGGGCTACGAGGTCGAGAGTGGTTGGGCGCCGGCCCTTCGCGGCGAGCCCGAGCGAGCGGTCGAGGACTCCCTTAGCGGTTTTCTCACGACGCGTTACCTCGAATGGCTCCGCGACCAGGAGAGCGGCTGGTTCGCGCACCTCAGTTACCTGCGTCCGCACCCGCCGTACGCCGCGGCGGGGGAGTTCGCCACTATGTACGACCCCGCTGACGTGACCCTACCGATCTCAGCTACCGACGCGCAGTACCGTCACCCCTTGCACGAGGTGGCGTTGACGGTGCCCGCGAGTGCCGCGCCGACCGACGAGGGCGAGATGCGTCGCCTACGTGCCCAGTACTACGGCATGATCAGCGAAGTCGACTTCCAACTCGGGCGGGTCTTTGAGGCGATTGATGCGCGAGGTGAATGGCACGACACTTTGATCGTCATTACCTCGGACCACGGTGAGCAGTTGGGCGACCATGGGCTGATCGAAAAATTGGGCTTCTTCCCTCAGAGCTATCACGTCATCGGTCTTTGGCGCGACCCGCGACGAAAGAGCGGTGTGAGGAATGTCCAGCACTTCACTGAGAACGTGGACCTGTTACCGACGCTGTGTGACGCACTCGGGATTAACTCGCCCGCTCAGTGTGACGGGGTCTCCTTGGCACCGCTCTTCGCCGGTACCGAGGTACCCTGGCGCACGCACGCGCACTACGAGTGGGACTACCGCACCTACTGGATCAACGACAAGACCGCGCGCGACACGGTTGACTGGAACCTATCGCGACAGAACCTCGCGGTTTCGCTCGGCGAGCAGACCGCGTACGTGCAGTTCGGCGACGGCACCTTTCTGTGCTTTGATCTGGCGGCAGACCCCACCTGGCGGACAGAGTGCGAGGACGTGTCGCGCGTGCTCGCCGTAGCTCAGGAGCAGTTGGTGTGGCGCCAAGAGCACCTCGAACGCGCCATGACCGACATGTTGCTGCGCACGAACCGACCCGGTCGGTGGCCGGCGGCCCTAGTCCAATGAAGCGGCGAGGCCTCGTTCGATGCCGCGAAGGAAAGCGAGGAACGTTCGGTCACGTTCCTCAGCGAAATTGATGTTCATCATCTCGAGTGAAACGAACCCGTGACACGCCGACCAGAGCAACTGCGCGGCGTCGGCCGCCTCGAAGGAACCGAAAAGTCCCCTCGACTGGGCTGAGGTCACCAGATCAACGAGCGTCTGGAACGTCTCGAGTGCGATTTGGGCGGCGGGAATCGTGGGTGTGAAACCAACGAAGCGGTGCATGAACATAACCGTGTAGTGCGACGGGTGCGTCAGCGCGAAGCGCCGGTAGGCGAGGCCGGTGTTGANNCGCCAGGGCGGCGGCCATGAGTTCGGGCTCGATCAAGCGTGAAGGGGTTCGCAGAGTCACTTGCTCTAGTATAGAACAACGTTCTATACTAGTGGAACATTGTTCTACAGGAGATCAGGTGCCTAATGCCGTCGATGAAAAACGCTGGCTAATCCTCGCGGTTCTCTGCGTGTCGGTCCTGCTCGTAGGTGTCGACAACACCATTGTCAACGTGGCGTTGCCAACCCTATCCGAGCAGTTAAAAGCCACCAACACCGACCTGCAATGGATCGTCGACGGTTACTCGCTACCCTTCGCCGGACTCCTTCTCGCCGGGGGAGGGCTGTCGGACCGTTTCGGGCGCAAGCGAATCATGCAGAGCGCACTGCTCATCTTTGGTCTGTTCTCGTACTTCGCCGCGCGCTCGAACACCATTGGCGAATTGCTCACTTCGCGCGCGTTGATGGGTGCCGCGGCGGCGTTCATCTTTCCAGCGACCTTGTCGCTTCTCACCACCACCTTCAAGGACCCGTCGGAACGCGCGAAGGCCTTTGGCGTGTGGGGTGCAACCGCGGGTGTCGCCATAGCGGTAGGCCCGATCGTCGGGGGCGAACTGATTTCTCATTTCTGGTACGGCTCGATCTTCTTGGTGAACATCCCGATCGCGCTCTTCGCCTTTTTCGTTGGCGCTTTGGTCGTGCCAGAGTCGCGCGGTAGGTCGCTGCATGGATTTGACTTGATGGGCCTGGCGCTTGGCACGTCGAGCGTGACGTTGCTGGTCCTCGCCATCATCCAGGGCCCCGAATGGGGCTGGCGCAGTACGTCGACCCTCGGCCTCTTCGTCGCGTCAGGAGCGCTACTCGTTTCGTTCGCACGCTACGAATTACGAAAGTCGGCTCCGCTGCTCGACGTGCGAGTGTTCTCGAACCGGGCTTTCTCTGCGGGCGCCGGATCAATCGCCACGAGTTTCTTCTGTCTTTTCGGTTTCATCTTCCTGGTCACCCAGTACTTCCAACTGATCCACGGGTACTCAGCGCTGTCGGCCGGCGTGCACACGCTGCCCTTCGCCATCGTGACGATGATCATCACGCCCCTCGGTGCGATCGCTGCTCTTCGCCTGGGTACTCGTTACGTGGTGAGCGCGGGACTCGTCATCATGGGCATTGCCCTGTTCTGGATGAACTTCATTGGAGCCAAAGCCGCCTACTTCGGACCCATCATGGCCAGCATGGTCGTGCTGGCCTTCGGATTCTCGCTGATCAATGCGCCGTCGACTGCCGCGATCATGGGTTCACTGCGTCCCGACCAGATCGGAGCGGGCGCGGCGGTCAATGAGACGACTCGAGAGATCGGCGGCACCATGGGAGTCGCCGTGGTGGGTTCGGTTTTCTCATCGCTCTTCGGGCCCCAAGTGCGTCGGGCCTTTGCCCATCTCGGACTTTCACCCGCGCAGTTGAACATCGCTCAGAGTTCGACCCAGGCGGCCAAGGCGGTCGTCGCCCACGTGCCTCAGGGCATTCCACTGCACGCCGCACTCACCTCAAGTGTCGTCTCCTCTTTCATCAATGGATTTCATCGCGGGTGCCTGGTGGCGGCGTTCGCCGCGGTCGTGGTCGGGCTGGTGGTCTACCGATTCCTGCCCAAGAGGGTCGCTCCCAGTGAGCAGCTCGTAGAGGCCTGAAGAGGAATTCACGCCCTCGATACGCCGGGGCGACCGGCGCCCCCCAATTTCTGGTATCAATAGAACCCATACGTCAGACCTGGCGTTGAAATTAAGGGGAGTATTCATGCTTCGAGTTACCCGCTTGCGCCAAGCACTAGTTGTGACCGGCATCACTTCATTGGTCTTCGCGTCGAGCCTGGTTGCGGGCGCTTCGACCACGGCCGGAACCTACAACGCCGCCGACGCCAAATTGGTACCGGCGAGCTTCACCAAGGGCACCATTCAAGTCGCCACCGACGCGACGTACGCCCCTGACGAGTCGATGAGCGGCACCACCATGGTGGGCTTTGACGTCGACCTTATGAATGCCATCGGCAAGACGCTCGGCGTCAAGATCAACGAGAACAACGTGACCTTTGACAGTATTCTCGCCGGTATCGGCGCTGGTCGTTACCAGATCGCCAACTCGTCGTTCACCGACACCAAGGCCCGTGAGAAGCAGGTTTACTTCGTCGACTACTTCCAGGCTGGCGAGGCCGTCTACGCGAAGAAGTCGTCCTCGGTCAAGTTCACGGGACTGCCGAGTCTCTGCGGACTGACCGTTGCAGTCGAAACTGGCACGACCGAGCAGTCCGACGCCGTGAACACCGCCAAGACCTGCGCCACGTCAAAGAAGCTGTCCATACTCGCGTACCCGACTCAGACGAGTGCTGACCTCGCGGTCTCCTCGGGTCGCGCGCAACTCGGTTTCCTCGACAGTCAGGTCGCGGGTTACGTGGTCTCTCAGTCCAAGGGCGCCTTCAAGCTCGTGGGTAACGCGATCGAAGTCGCGCCCTACGGCATCGGCACTCCCAAGACGGCGGCCGGCAAGGGTCTCGCGATGGCGATCAAGGCCGCAGTAAAGACCCTCATCGCTAACGGGACCTACGGCGCGATCCTCGCGAAGTGGGGCGTGAGCTCTGGCGCGCTGCCCACGTCCAAGATCGTGCTGGACGGAGCGACCTCCTAAGGCTTCGACGGCTACGAGCTCATGACTGCGAACGGGGACGCCACCGTAAAGGTCGTCCCCGTTCGTCATTATGGTCGGTGGGTCGGCGTCGTGATCGTCGGGATTTTCCTGGCGATGGTGGCGCACACGTTGTTCTTCCAAGTGGCGAGCTCCAACGTGTCCTGTCACCAGTTTGCTGGCGCGAGGGTCTGTCAGCACGTGAAGGTCTGGCGATTTCAGTGGAACATCGTGGGCCAGTATTTCTTCACCTCGGAGATTCTGCACGGTTTGCTGCGCACGATCATCCTTACGGTGGTCGCCATGTTGACCGGCATTGTGCTCGGAATCACGATCGCGGTCATGCGGTTGTCTCCCAATCGAGTGCTCACCTCAGTTGCATGGGTTTACACGTGGTTCTTTCGCGGAACGCCAGTGCTAGTGCAACTCCTCTTTTGGGCCTTTCTCGGCTACTTCTATCCCCACCTGACGTTGGGCGTGCCGTTCACGCACATCACTTTCGTGCACCTCAACGTGAACACCTCGCTCACGCTCATGGAGGCGTGCGCCCTCGGACTTGGACTCAACGAGGGTGCATATATGTCAGAAATTGCCCGGGCCGGGCTCATCTCGGTCGACGAAGGTCAGATCGAAGCAGCGACTTCGCTCGGGATGACGCGTCGCCAGACGCTGCGCCTTGTGATTATTCCCCAGGCGATGCGCGTCATCATCCCTCCGACGGGCAACGAAGTGATCTCCATGCTCAAGACCACGTCGCTCGTCAGCGTGGTGGGCGTCATCGACCTGCTCGGCGCCGCCACCAATATCTATAGCGCCAATTACGAGATCAAGCCGCTGCTCATCGTGGCGAGCCTTTGGTACCTGTTGGTGACTACGGTGCTCTCGACCGGTCAGTTCTATCTCGAACGGCGCTTTGCGCGTGGGGCATTGCGTACTCCTCCGCCCACGCCGATTCAGCGCTTACGCACTGACCTGGTGGGAGTCGCTTCAAAGTTCCGTACCCGTCGCGGCGTCGAGGTGTCGACGTGAGTGAGCCCATGGTCAAGATCCGCGACGTGCGCAAGTCCTACAACGGGATCGAAGTCCTAAAGGGCGTCGACCTCAGCGTGAACCGCGGCGAAGTGACCTGTCTCATTGGGCCCTCGGGATCGGGCAAGAGCACGCTGCTGCGCTGCATCAACCACCTCGAAAAGCACGACAGCGGCGAACTTCGCGTGGACGACGAACTCGTTGGTTACGAGATGCGAAATGGTCGACTCTACGAACTCACCGACAAGCGCGTCTGTCAGAACCGGTCTCGCATCGGGATGGTCTTTCAGCGATTCAATCTCTTTCAACACTTGACGGTCATGGAGAACGTGACCATTGGCCAGATGAAGGTCCTCGGAACTGGGCGTGAGGACGCGTCGAAGAAGTCGCGTGAACTCCTGGCCCGGGTGGGACTGAAGGAGAAGGAACTGAGTTACCCGAGCCAGTTGTCCGGAGGCCAGCAACAGCGCGTCGCCATCGCGCGAGCGCTCGCGATGGATCCCAAGCTCATGCTCTTTGACGAGCCCACTTCCGCCCTGGACCCCGAACTCGTCGGTGAGGTCCTGGAGGTGATGAATGACCTGGCTCGCAGTGGCATGACGATGATCGTGGTGACCCACGAGATGGGTTTCGCGCGTGAAGTCGCCAACACGGTTTACTTTCTTGACGGTGGGGTCATCGAAGAGTCCGGTGATCCGCGGGTGGTCTTGAACACGCCCTCGTCGGAGCGTTTAAAGAACTTCCTCTCGAAAGTCTTGTAGTGGTCTGGGAGATCGATCCGTCGAACCTGGGTACCGGGCTTCCGCTCGAGGGGGTGCGCGTGCTCGACCTGTCACGGGTGCTGGCTGGACCACTGTGCGCGATGATCGCGGGGGATCTTGGGGCCGACGTCATAAAGGTGGAGAGTCCCGATGGAGATCCGGTTCGCGCGCTCGCTCCGCCGCGCTTCGGCGNNTGCGCCGTAAAGAGGACTTCAATCACGTCGCCGCGTTGGTGGACGTCGCTGACGTCGTGGTAGAGAACTACCTCGAGAGTCAGGTTCGCTCGCTGGGTATTGACCAGTTACGCGAGCGCAACCTCGATTGCGTCTGGGTGTCGATCACGCCCGCGACCTCGGGCGGACCCCTCGCCGACCTGCCTTCCTTTGACCTGCTGGCTCAGGCCCGATCTGGTCTGATGGGCGTAACGGGTGAGCCTGATGGCCCCCCGAGCAAGGTGGGTTCTCCGGTCGCTGACGTCGTGACCGGGCTCTACGGCGCGATTGCGATGCTGGCCGGACTCTTCGCTCGATCACTCGAACGACCGGGGCGCCGTTTCGAGGCGCCGTTGCTCGAGTCGACAATGAGTGCGCTGATAAATCAGGCGCAGGGCTACTTGGCGACGGGGGCGAATCCGAAACGCCTCGGCAACGACCATCCAAGTATCGCCCCCTACGGGCCGGTCACCACGAGCGACGGCCTGTTACTTCTCGCCGTGGGCACCGACCAGCAGTTCGTGCGGCTCGTGAAGTTGATTGGCGACGAGCGACTTTCCCGCGGCGAGTGGGCGACCAACGATGAACGCGTCGCCGCTCGTGATGATCTGCGCTCGACCCTCAACGCGATCTTCGTCGAGCGCTCGAGCGAACATTGGCTTGGGGTGTTGAATGGATCAGGTGTACCGCACGCGCCCGTGCTCGACGTCGCGGGGGCCTTCGCTCAAGAACAGATCCGTGACGGCGACTTCGTGGGAGAGATGTCGAGTCCGGGTGGGCCGTTAGCGACGATGCGCACCCCGCTGCTCATTGATGGCGTACGACCCGCGATTCGACGTGGCCCTCGGCGCCAGGGTGAGGACACCGATTCAATCTTTGGCGCCTAGGCGCGAGAACGCTTCGCCGTCGAAGACGTCTCGAAAGGTGAACTCCTCAACCGCGCGGCGCTTCAGCTTGGTGTGACGCTGACGGGGATAGCCGAGCGCTACGAGGGCCGCTACCGCGAAAGTATCGGGAACCTGCAGCACGCGGCGCGCCTGGTCCTCGTGTCGGGTGAGGACCGTGGTCATCACCCCGCCCAGACCGCGCTCGTGAGCGCTCAACAATATGCTCCAGACGAAGGGATAGACCGATGCGCCACCGACGATCGAGTAGCGCTCGAGGTCCCGGTCAGTGGCGGCGAGCGCACCGAGGTCGGCGAGGACGACCAACATCACGGGCACCGTATCTATTGTTTCGGCGAATCCCTCGGGATTGGAAAGCGCGATCGCCTCTTCGCGTTTGGCCGCGGCGCTCGCTCGCTCGGCGTCGCTGGCGAGAGGCGAGAAGGGGACTTGACCAGCTAAGACGTGCGCCACGTAGTCGTGCCACGCGTCGAGGTAGATGTCGTGCAACTCCCGGCGTCGCGCACCGGTGACGGCGATGACACGCCACGCCTGGCGATTGCCGCCCGAGGGCGCAAATCGCGCGTCGTCGAGAACGTCGTAGAGCAATTGGTCGGGGACAGGTTCGGGGCTGAAATCACGGATCGAACCGGTCGTGCGAAGGGCTTCGGTGAGGTCCATGGCGCCACCCTAGAGCGCGTCGCTCAGGCGTCGCGACGAATCATCAACGTGACGCCCACGCCAGAAACGATAATCACGTAGACCAGTAGCACGATCAGCGCGTTCCAGGCCCCCAGGTGATGGGCCGCCGGAAAGGGTGACATCATCGAACGGCCGAGTTCGGACGGAAGGTACTTGGCGTACGAGTTCTGCCAACTCTGTGGCAGGAACGCGAAGATGATCGGCACGATGAGTAGGACCGAGACGAAGATGCTGATGCAGGCGGCGCTTTGACGCACGATGAGTCCGAGCGCAAAGCCCGCAATCGTCAGGAGTGTCAAATACAGCCCGGCCAAGAGCACGGATCGAAGAACGTCCGAGGAGCCGAGTGAAGCCGAAGGTACGACGCCGCTGAAGATCGCCTGGCCGAGCAGAAATGTCGCGAAGCACACAACTTCACTGACCAGGATCAGTGAAGCGGCGAGGACGATGGTCTTGGCCGAAATGAGTCGTAGACGATTCGACACCGCGGCCAGCGTTGTGCGTATTGAACTTGACGAGTATTCGCTCGTGATGAAGAGCACGCCGATCACCCCGACGGCGAACTGCGCGAAAAGTATTCCCGCGAGGCTGGTCGACACCGGATCAAATCCCAGACGACTTGGACCGTTGGTCTGATTCCAGTGACTGCGAACGGCCCACGAGATCAAGCCCCCGAGCCCGAGCGTGAGGACGAAAAAGACAATGACGCCCATCACCGATGACCGTACCGTGCGGAATTTGATCCACTCGGACTTCACGACGTCCAGAAGGGTCTGATCGCTACTCACGGGGCATCGCTCCGGGCATCGATGTCCCATATTCTACGGAGTCCGCCGTGAGGTCCATGAAGACTTCTTCGAGCGACGCGCGCTGGGGCGTGAGTTCATGAATCGTGATGCCGGCCTTAAAGGCGGTGTCACCGACCTCTTCGGAAGTGAGCCCAGTGACCGTGAGGCCACTGTCACTCGTGGCTTGGACCAGCGCCTTCTTTGCTTCGAGTGCTCTGGTCAAGCCCGTCAAGTCCGAGGCCCGCACGAGCACGGTACCTTGGGCGGTCGCGGTCAAGTCGTCTACCGAACCCTGGGTGATGAGGGCACCACGGCCAATGACGATGATCTGGTCGGCGGTGAGGGCCATCTCGCTCATCAAGTGCGAACTGACAAAGACTGTTCGCCCCTCTTTGGCCAGGGAACGAAAGAATTCACGAATCCAGCGAATGCCCTCGGGGTCAAGGCCGTTGACGGGCTCGTCAAAGAGGAGCACTGGAGGATCACCCAACAGGGCCGAGGCGATTCCGAGACGCTGGCTCATTCCGAGAGAGAAACCGCCAACCTTCTTATCAGCGACCGAGGAGATGCCCACGAACTCGAGCACTTCCTCCACGCGCGACCTCTTAATCCTGTTGGAAGCGGCGAGGGCTCGAAGATGGTTGCGCGCGGTGCGACCGGGGTGCACCGCCTTCGCGTCGAGCAGCGCACCAACTTCGTGGAGCGGCGATCTCAAGTCCTCGTAATTGTTGCCGTCGATCGTGGCGCGGCCCTTGGTGGGGTGGTCAAGACCGAGAATGATCCGCATGGTGGTGGACTTGCCTGAACCGTTAGGACCGAGGAAACCGGTGACGACACCGGGCTTGACCTCGAAGTCGAGGTCGTTGACCGCGACGGTGTCCTTGTAGTGCTTGGTGAGGTGGTCAATTTTCAGCATGCGTTGCATGTCACCTTACTGAAGCGCGACGAGGGCTTTCTTTGAGCGAAGTAATAACTTGGTAAGACTGCTTCAACGCACGAGTTGCTCGGCGCCGCGACACTTCGCGCAAGTGCCCGAGAGAGCGACGTGGTGACGATCTAGTTGGAAGCCGTAGGTCTTTTGGAGTTCCTTGCTCAGCGCGTCGAAATGCGCGGCCGATATCTCGAAGGTCTTCTTACAACTTTCGCACGTCAAGTGTCCGTGCACTGCACCGGCCAGGTGAAAGACCGCCGCGGCTTGTCCGAGATGTGAGTGCACGACGATACCGAGTTCCTCGAATTCCTCGAGGATCCGATATACCGTCGAGGGGCTTACTTCGGGTCGTAATTCTTGGACCGTGTTCGTGATCGCTTCGGCGGTGAGGTGACCCGGAGCGCTCACGAGGACGTCGACGACCGTTCGCTTGGCGAGCGTGACGCGTCGGTCGTTTCCTCGGATCGTCGAGAGGATCTCGTTGGTCGTGGCGGCCCTCGGGGTCATTCTTCGAGATTAGAACCGCGAGTGCGTGTCCCGACGTTGGTTCGTCGCCCTGGCCCAGTCGCTCAAGGGTTGAGTCTCTTGAGGATCATCGTGGCTTCGCTGACCATTTCGCGAACGATATCTCCCGCGGGTTCGAGCGAAGTGATTGCGCCAACGGCTTGTCCTGCGGGGTAGCCCTCACGTCGCGGATCGACCCCGGTCGTCTGCTCGTCACCGCCGAGGTGAAAGGTACCGTCCGCCAAGGAAACCTGCAGTTGTTCGGGGAATTTCTTAAGAAGCGACGGATCGGACTCGTAGCGATCGGTCGTCTCGTTGCGCAAGACGCGCATGGTCTTGCCCGAGAACGCCCGTGAGACCACGGTGCCGTCTTCCTTGGTTGCGAGGATTCCCTCGCGAAAACCCGGGAGCGCTCGGGCCTCGGGGGTCGCGATGAATCGTGTGCCTATCCATACGCCATCGGCGCCGAGGGCGAGCGCGGCGGCGAGCCCGCGCCCGTCGAAGATGCCCCCCGCCGCCACGACGGGGATTGTAGAGCCGACGGCGTCGACGATCAGGGGCACGAGGGGCATGGTCGCAACGGTTCCCGTGTGGCCACCCGCTTCGGTGCCCTGAGCGACGACGACGTCGCACCCCGCGTCGCGCGCACGCTTGGCGTGTTCAACCTTGCCGCACATGGATATCACGAGCACGTGATGTTCGTGGCACGTGTCAATGACGTGACTGGGAACGCCGAGTCCGGCGACGAACGTTGAGGCCCCACCTTCGATCAGTAGCTCGACGTTCTTTTGCAGGGTGTCGGGAAACGCCGTCAGTAGGTCGACGCCAAATGGCTTGGTCGTCAGTACCCTCGTGGCGGCGATCTCGTGAGCGAGTTGTGCGCTCGACATCGTCGAGGCCCCTAGGCAGCCATAGCCACCGGCGTTTGAAACCGCCGCGGCGAGTTCGTGATACGCGACGCCCCCCATGCCCGCCAGCATGACTGGATGTTCGATGTTCAACAGTTCAGTGAGACGAGTTTTCATTGCAACCTCCGACGTCAACTTATCCAGTTGTCAACGCCGCGCCCGACGCTCAGGGGGCCTCGGTACCAAGCGCTCGTTGGAGAGAACAAAGTTCATCTATTGGATGTGCGATCGGCGCAATCGCCTTCGCCTTCGTATGACGTGCGCGATCACGTAGAGCACGAGAAGAATAGCCGCGAGTTTGTGCCACTGGGCGAGACCTTGCGGAAAGCCAATCGATGCCACGAAGGTTATTTGCGTTGCTTGGTGGCGCAGGCCGTCGACGATTCCAGACACGAGAACGTTGACAACTAACAGTTCCAAGATTGTGTCCGAGAGGGCGAGGCGAACGGATGGTTTTGAGCGGACCTCGACACCCGCCAATCGCTTGAGAAGAGCCTTGACGGTCCGACGACGTTGATAGAGGTGGAAGATCAACATCACCATGAACAGCACGCCGAAGATAACGTGAATGGTGATGCTATGGCTCAGATAGATGAGCGACACCAATGAACCGGCCAATGATGTGAGAAGGGCTAGGTGGACGTACCACCGGCGTCGCTCGGCGCCAAGAACAGGCTTCGATGTTGCGGGGAGATCTACCAACGTTGATCCCTTCGTCTCTTCGGAACGCGATCGGAAGAACGATACCGGTGACGCCTCAAAGCCGAGTTCCATCCCCTTAGGGGTAAACCCTTATGCACTCGATCGAGTAACGAATCGGGTACGGCCAAGCCCGACTCCTCGCGCTAGGGCGCCCTGTTGGTGGACTTCCATGTGGTGGTTTCAAGATAAGAGCCACGCACTGGTGACATAACGAACGGATGGGTCAGCACCGTCCCGTCCGCTACGAACTACTTAGGCTGTATAAGGTGACCCAGCGCCGTGACGCCCAGAGTTGCGGCGATCACTGAGGCGAGAAGAAGTCCCAACGTGTCTGCGCCGTAGGTGGCTGATTGCGGTCCAAAGTGCGTGTTTGGCGAACAACAAGGGCACGGTAGGTAGCACGCCGACAGCACTCCCAACGGGCAAGAACAGCGGTGCTAAGCAGCGGTTGATCTCTTCCAGCGGCGAGGCCCTCACCCGCCCCGCCGCGTTCTAGTTGGCCCTCGATCCCACGCTCGATCAATGGTCTTTCTTCGCCCGGTGTGTCGGTGCACGCCGCTTCACGTTCAACCACTATCTGGGTCGGGTGATGCAGAACCTGGACGTCCTGGCCGGTCAGCGCGAAGCCAAGCTCGCGGCACCCGACATGATTCCTGGGTTGTCGTGGTCGAAGTTCTCGTTCATTAATGAGTTCAATGCGTGCAACAACGACCTGGCCCGGTTCGTACGGATCGCCCGGCCGGGGCTCTGTGTGGTCCGCCAAGCGGGGCGGTGCGAAGACGATGTGGCCTTGGTCGACTTCGGGCTGGATTCTGCCGGTGTGGCCGGACTGTCTTCGACCGAAGGGCGGGGTTGGTCGATGGGAATACGATGATAGGTAGCAACCAACAGCGGGGCCTGGGCCATGTGGCCCTGACCAATCGAGCGAACAGTAGATGGAGTGCAGTGTCCGAGACCTTGGTAGAAAACCCCGTCCTCCTCCTATTTTTGGTGATCGGCGTGGGTTACCTGGTCGGCCAGGTCCGCTACCGCGGCTTCGGACTCGGGGTGGGTGCGGTGCTGTTCGCCGGCCTCATCGCCGGTGGGATTGACAACGCCCTGGTCATCCCACCCGTATTTTTGGACCTCGGGCTGGCCCTGTTTGTCTACACCATCGGTCTGGCGGCGGGACCCGGATTCGTCGCCTCTTTGCGCCGGCGGGGGCTGCGGGCCAACGCGCTGGTCCTGGTGGTACTGGCCGCTATGACCGGCCTGGCCGTCGGCCTGGCCGAGCTATGTGGCTTCTCGGGCCCGACCACTGCGGGCATCTTCTCCGGGGCGCTCACCAACACCCCGGCACTGGCGAGCAGTGTGGCCACCTTGACTAGCAAGGGCCTGCCCTCCACTGCGCCGGTGGTCTCCTACTCCTTGTGCTACCCGGTGGGCGTCATCGGCGTGCTGTTGGCCGTCTCCTTCTACCGCCGGCGTTTCTTTAAGCAGCCGGTGGAAGACAGCCTGGTCACCCACACCGTGGTGGTCGGCGCCGACCTCGATCGCCCACTCAACCAGATCGCCGCCGACGAGAACCTCGACGTGCGCTTCGTGCGCGTCGCCCACGACGGCACCACCACCATCGTCCACGAGGACGATGCCGATACCGATCCCGCCATCGGCGACCACGTTTCGATCGTCGGGACCGCCAGCGACGTCGTGGCCATGACCGATCTCATCGGGAGCCACATCGAAGAGACCACCTTGTTCGACGAGCGTGGGGTGGTCGACCACCGGCGCATCTTCGTGTCCCGACCCAGCCTGGCTGGCAAGCGCATATCTGACCTCGACCTGCACTCGCAGTTTGGAGCGACGGTCACCCGGGTCCGGCGAGGGGATCAGGACATGCTCGTCCACGATGACTTCATCCTGCTGCTCGGTGACCGGGTGCGGGTGGTGGCCCCTCCGAAGGCCATGAAGAAGATCGACCGGTTCTTCGGTGACAGCTACCGCCACCTGTCCGAGATCGACATGGCGTCCTTCGGCATCGGCCTGACCTTGGGTCTTTTGCTCGGGCTGGTCCCCATCCCGCTGCCGGGCACCGTGCTCCACCTCGGCAACGCCGGGGGACCGCTGATCATGGGCCTGATCCTCGGCGGTCTGCGCCGCACCTGGCCCTTCACTTGGGACCCGAGCTTCTCGGCCAACCTCACCCTGCGCCAGTTCGGAGTGGTGCTATTCCTGGCCGGCATCGGCACCAAGGCCGGGCCGGGGTTCTTCACCGCTTTGTCCAAGGGCACTACCGTACTCCCCATCGTCGGGGCTGGGATGGCCATCACCTTCGCCATGGCCCTGTCCTTTTTGTGGATCGGCCACAAGTTCTTGAAGGTGGCTCCCGACGAGCTCACGGGCATGTTGGCCGCTGCCCAGACCCAGCCAGCCGTGCTGGCCTTTGCCGTTGAGATGTCCGACGACGAGCGGCCCAACGTCGGCTACTCGGCCGTCTACCCGATGGCCATGGTGTTCAAGATCCTGGCAGTCCAGATCATCTTGTTGGTCCTAGGGATGCACTCCTAAGGGGTAAACCCTGATGCTCGTAACCGAGCAACGAATCAGGTGCGCCGCGAAACATGCTTCCCCGCGCTATGGCACCGTCGTCGGCGAACTCCCATCTGGTGGTATCAAGATCGAGTCATGCGTTGGTGATTTCATGAACGGTGAGTTTGACGCCTCCTGCTAGGACCTACTTGGGTCGTGTTAGGTAACGCAGCGTCGTAACGCCAAGAGTTCCGGCGATCACCGAGGCCAGAAGAAGCCCCAACGTGTCCGCGCCGTACGCGCTTGATCGCGNNGTGATGCCGAGCACCTTGCCTACAATGCGCACCCCGACCATTCCCATCACTACGACGAGCGTTGTCTTGTTGAGGGCGACGTGATGCCACTGGACACCGCACGCCGCGAGGGCGAACAGTGGTAGGACCGCTCCAGTCGACCAGCGGCTCATCGAACGTTCGAGATTGTTGGCCCACTCGCTTTGGAATGGCACGAGTAGACCTGCGGCGACGCCCGCGAGCGCAGGTTCGACGTCGGCCCAGAGTAGGCACGCCCATAAGGCAAAGAAAACAACGAGGGCGAGACTGAGTCGAGGAAGGCGTCGCATGAGAACCAAACCGATCGCGACCACGAGAGCGAAAAAAGCGAGTCCCCATCCGTGTACGTGCGTCGCGCCCGTAAAGGCGAGCACGATCACACTGAACGCGTCGTCGGCAATCGCCAGTGTCAGCAGGAAGAGCCGGACTGCTAATGGAAGGCGCCGTCCCACCAGCGCCACGACACCGAGGGCAAAGGCAATGTCAGTTGCCATTGGCACCCCCCAGCCTCGTCGCAGGGCCGACGAGTTGGCGAGCACGCCAACCAACAACGAGAGCAGGGCCGTGCCCACCATGCCGCCGAGAGCGCCAAATACCGGAGCCAGGGCGTGCGCGGATTTGTTGAGGGGGCCCCGGCGAAGTTCGCGCGAAAGTTCGAGTCCGATGGCGAAAAAAAAGACCGTCATCAGACCATTGATGATGACGGCGCGGACTGAGTCGAGCGACGCATCACGAAGCGCGTTGTTCGGCCACGTCGTGGCGAACACTCGTTGGTAACTCGAGGGGCCGAACGCGGACCACAGGAGGGCCGCACTGGTTCCCAGGCCGATGGAGATGGCCGCGCTGTAGTCGCGATCCATTGCGAGAGTGATTCGACGCGAAACAGAGCGATCCATAGGTCCAAAGGCTACCGAAGGCGATAGGCGAATCGAAGCGCCGATTAGGGTAGACGGATTAACGCGCACGTCAACGTGCGGGAGTTTCTGAAGTGGGGTGAACATGGATGAGCAGTCGACTGCGCTGATGCCAAAACGAGAGCTGTACTTCGTCTTTGGCGCGCTGATGCTCGGCATGCTGCTCGCGGCGTTAGACAGCACGATTGTCTCGACCGCGCTGCCCACCATCGTGGGCGATCTGCATGGAGCGAACCATCTCTCCTGGGTGGTCGTTGCCTACCTCCTGGCTTCCACGGTGAGCACGCCCCTGTGGGGAAAGCTTGGGGACCTGCACGGGCGAAAGGTCTATTTTCAGGCGGCGATCATCATCTTCCTCGTGGGCAGCATGCTCTGCGGGATCGCGAACAGCATGATCACCCTTATTCTCTTTCGCGCCCTTCAGGGCCTAGGTGGTGGAGGGCTGATGGTCGGCGCCCAAGCCATCGTCGCCGACATCGTGCCACCGCGAGAACGGGGGCGTTACTCGGGATTCTTCGGAGCCGTCTTCGGCGCGGCCATTGTGATCGGACCACTGCTGGGTGGCTTCATCGTCGAGTACTGGTCGTGGCGATGGATCTTCTTTGTCAATGTGCCCGTAGGTATCGTGGCTCTCGTCGTAACCGCCGCCGCGTTGCCTGGCGCAGGAGAGCGACGCCAACACGTCATTGACTACGCGGGCATCGTGACCTTGACTCTGGCGGCGTCGGGCTTGATCTTGTTCACGTCGCTCGGCGGTACGTCGTTCGCGTGGGCGTCGGCGAATTCGATAGGTCTATTGGTGGGCGGGCTTATCTTCACGGCGGCCTTCGTACTGATCGAACGACGATCGGCGGAACCGATCATCGCACCCCACTTGTTCGCCAATCGAGTGTTCTCCTCCGCCTCGGCGATTGGCTTCGTCGTAGGTTTTGCGATGTACGGCGCCATGACCTTCCTGCCGGTCTACTTCCAGGACGTGCGTGGCGCCTCGCCCACGAATTCCGGTCTTCGACTGTTGCCGATGATGGTGGGGCTGTTCGCCGCGTCGATCATCACGGGTCAATTGGTGGCACGAGGTTGGAAGTATCGGCCATTTCCGATTCTGGGCACCGCGATCATGACGGTTGGGCTCGGCTTCTTTGGCACGATTGGCGTGGCGACGTCGAGCACTCGAATTGCGCTCTATATGTTCATACTCGGCGTCGGCATCGGGCTCGTGATGCAAATCTTGGTCACGGCAGTCCAGAACGCGGTCGATCCCTCGGACATCGGCGCCGCGACCGCCGGGGCGAACTTTTTTCGCTCGATCGGTGGTTCTTTTGGCACTGCGGTACTGGGCGCCCTCTACACCAACCAGTTGGCCCACCGCTACGCGATCGACGTGAAGAGCGGTGCCTTGAGCAAGGGGTTTCCCGCTCCGGCTCGTTGGACGCCCGACCTCTTAAAGGCACAACCGCTCAATGACCTGCTCGTAGTGGTGAGAGAGATCGCCGGGAGCATTCAGACTGCCTACATTTGGGCGATCCCCGTAGGGGTGCTCGCACTGCTGCTCTCTCTAACGTTGCCCGAAATCAAACTTCGGGCGAGCCTTCACCCAATCGCTGACGAAATTCCTCTATCAAACGCGGACCCCCTCGTCTAAAGAGAGCGAGGCAGTCGTCGAAGTCGCTCGCGTCGCCGTAGTAGGGGTCAGCGACGTCTAGGTCGAGGCCAAGTTCGAGCAAGTTGCGAAAGAGTACGACGCTCGTCCCTTGGTTCGTGAGGCGCTCTCGGGCCTCGCGAACGTGTTCTCGCGACATGGCGAGAATCAAGTCCTGCGCGTTCAAGTACATCGTGTCGGCGTAGGCACCTCGCGAGCCAGCGTCGAGCAGCCCCGCCCGGTCCAGGGCCGCGCGGGCTCGAGCATCCATGGGACTTCCGACGTGCCACTTGGCGGTGCCCGCGCTTGAGACGAGGACCCGCGCTGCGAGGAACTGGTCCTCGCTGACGAGGCGACGGATCAACACCTCGGCCATGGGGGACCGACAGATATTGCCGGTGCAGATCACGCCGACGCGTAGTTGGCCCAGGGTCATTTTCTCCCACCTTGTGAACAAGTTCTTCTTGTGACTCCCGGCCAATGCGCGTGCGTCCGGGCTGGCAGAAACGGTACGATAACAGGAAGAACAGACGGAAGGAGATGCGATGCCACTTTCAGAGCATGAGCAGAAGATTCTGGCTGAACTCGAAGAATCCCTTTCGAAGCAAGATCCCCGATTCGCGAAGAACGTACGTGAGACCAACGTGTACTCCCACGGTGGGCGGCGCGTGCGTTGGGGAATCCTGGGTTTTGTCGTGGGCCTTTTGGTCCTCGTTCTGTTCTTTTCGCAGTCCACGCTTCTAGGACTGTTCGGCGTCGCGCTGATGTTCGTGTCAGCCGTCGTGATTGAGCGCAATGCTCGGCTCCTGGGTCGTGCATCTTGGCAGGACATCACGCGTACACCGCAAGGTGACGACGCCCACGCGAACTTGGGTCCGCGGACCCGTTCGCTTCGCGACTGGTTGTCGCGTCAGCGCCGCAAGAGCGAATGACCGGGGTCGGGTCTCCCGACACCGAAATTCCTTGTCTCGCACTTGATATCGGGGCGTCCAAGGTCGAGTGCGCTGTGGTCGAAGGTAATGGCACCATTCGCCATCGCGAACGAATCGCAGTCGCACAACACGCCGATGACCTCTTTGATGCCGTTGTTGACCTAATTGGTCGAGTACGTGGTTCATCGATGTTCGAGTTCCTCGGAGTGGGGTGTGCGGGGCCGATGACGCGAGGGGGAGAATTCGTATCTCCGCTTAATATTCCCGCCTGGCGCGACTTCGCGTTGCGCGATCGGCTCGAAGACCTCCTGGGCCTGCGAGTGCAGGTGGACGGCGACGCGCGTGCCCTCGCCCTCGCCGAGGGCGCCTTTGGCGGTGCTCGAAACGAATCCTCGTACGTCTCGATGGTCGTGTCGACCGGCGTGGGTGGGGCCATCGTTCTCGACGGTCGACTGCTCGACGGCGAGACCGGCAACGCGGGTCACATTGGCCACCTCAACGTGGTGCCCCAGGGCCGTCTCTGCGCGTGCGGTAGCTACGGCTGCCTCGAAGCTGAGGCGTCGGGTCGGGCCATCGAGGACATGACGGGTCGGCCCGCCATTGAAGCCAATGAGGTCACGCGGGCACGCTGCGCGCAACTGGTGGGGCGTGCGGTCGGGACTCTCGCCGCAGTACTGGATTTCTCGCATTGCTACCTCGCGGGATCGGTCGCGCTGGGATTTGGCGAGGACTTCTTTCACGTCGCCAACAAGGCCGCGCGCGAGGTCGCAATGATGAATTATTCCTCACACGTTGAGTTGTGTCGGTCCCCGCTTGGTGCTGATGGTCCTCTTCTGGGTGCCGCCATGGTGGCTTGGCGAGCAGAACGATCGTGAGGTCCTCGACGATTGACCTCGCGAAGTACCTCGTGCGACGTCCACTGGCGGTCTTTCCCCTCGCGCGCGCTGGTTGGCGGCTGCGCCGTAGAGGCTGGTGGCACCACGCACCGTTCATTCCCCTCGCGCCGCGCGACTACTGGTCCTTTCGCGTCATGACCGCGACCGGTGACGGGGAAATCTCGCCGCGAGCCGAAGAAATGGTCCAAGCCGCGCGTTGGGCTGCGCGTCAACGGATCGGACGATAGGTCCCCGATGGGCAGGGTCCTTCTCTTGAACGCGACTTTCGAGCCGCTCCAACTCGTGAGCGAACGCCGCGCCGTGGTCCTGATGCTCGCTGGTCGAGCTGAACCCATTGTCACTTCAGACTCTCCCGCGGTGTGCCGCTCAGCGACGGTCACCGTTGAGATTCCCGCCATCGTGCGGCTGCACGACATGGTGAAATTACCGACCAAGGTACGCACACCCCCGCTCACCAGGCGTTCGCTGCTACTTCGCGACAGTTATCGCTGCGCGTACTGCCTGGAACACGCCGATACGATCGACCACGTAGTGCCGCGAAGTCGCGGTGGCCGTCACGAATGGACGAACGTGGTGGCGGCCTGTAGGCGCCACAACATGCAAAAAGGCGACCGTTTGCTCGAGGAGATTGGCTGGAGAATGCACTTCGAGCCACGCGTACCCGACGGACCATGGTGGCGCTGGCGACACGTGCCCGATCCCGATCCGCTTTGGGCGCCGTATTTACCACGTGCCTCGTGAGCGAGGTTCTTGAAGAGCTCTACGACTACGCCGCGCTTCGCAGTCTTGATGAAATCACGATGTTCGTACCGGTGCTTCGCCGCCAGATCGTGGTACTTGGTTCAAGCCAGTCGAGTGACGTGTTTGCGCCGGGACGCACCGCGGGATTGACCCTTCGGCGGCGTCGCGGTGGCGGGGGGCTGGTCCTGCTCGAACCCGGGGACGTTTGGGTCGATTGGTGGATTCCTTCGAGCGACGAACGTTGGTCGAGCGACGTGCACGTGAGTTCGATTCGTTGTGGCCAGATCTGGTTCGATGTACTCGCGCCGCGAGTGAACGCGCACCTCACGGTGCACGAAGGCTCACTCGAGGGCGACGCCGAACACCGGGTCGTCTGCTTTGCCGGCAAGGGGCCGGGCGAAGTTTTCGTCGACGGACGAAAGGCGGTGGGGGTGACGCAGTGGCGGGTGCGCGAGGGCATTTTCCTCTCGAGCGTGCTGCGCGCCCATGATTCGCACGACGTGCTCGCGCTGCTTCGGGTCGTGCCAGAAGGGCTCTCCGCGGCTCTGGACCATCAAGTGCTGTCGGCCTTGGGTATTGGCGACGTCGCCTCGATGCTCGACGACCTGGCGTCTCGTTCGGGCGCTGCGGCGATTGTTCGTCCCGATCCAACCTCTTAAGGGGCAGTAGAAGGCCCTTTCGGCTTAATTCATTGGGGTCCAGGCCCCTGGACGGGTCTCGACACGCCAAAAACCGATTCAAAGGGACGAGAAGTGGGCTGAATTGGTGCCTTGTGGAGTCTAGTGGTGTAATGTGGCACGAAGTGGAGCAAAGTGGTGGCCCACTGGAGGGACAATCATGCTTGGGTTCGTGGGGCAATTTCAGCATTCGCTGGACGTCAAGGGACGCCTCATTTTGCCTGCCAGGTTCCGTAATGAATTCGAACGGGGTGGCCACCTGAGCCCGAACACCGAAGGTTGCGTCGCGCTGTGGACACCTGGTGAGTTCGCGCGAAAGAGTGAGGAGTACCTCGCCGAGAGTCGCCGCGGGGGCGCCCAAGGGCGTCAGCAAGCTCGGTACTGGGCGTCGAACTCCTCTGACGTCGAGTTTGACAAGCAAGGTCGCTTCGCGTTGCCCCTGGCGATCCGCGACTACGGACAACTGGTTGGCGACGTGCTGATCGTCGGTGCGCTCGACCACATCGAACTCTGGAATCCGGCGAGCTACGCCCAAGAGGTGAACTCCGCCGAGGAGACATTTAAACAAGGCAGCAACTAGTGCAAGGAGTGCAACAGCAATACCGGCCGCGGACCATGCGCAGCCTGGCAATCGTGAAGTCGGGTCGAGATACCTCCTCCGCATTCTCTCCCGGCTTCACGATTGAAAGGCTGCAGATGGCCCCGGACAACTACCACCAACCAGTACTCGAACAAGAGATTGTCGAGTTGTTCACCAGCCTGGCGGCTGGGGTGATGGTCGACGCTACTTTGGGCGGGGCGGGGCACGCCTACGCCATCCTCGCGAGCGCGCCACAACTTCGATTGATCGGCATTGATCGCGACCCCGACGCTCGCGAAGCAGCCCGCAGGCGACTCGTTGACTTCGCGGATCGAACGATGATCGTTGACGCCTCCTTCGCTGATCTGGCGCGGGTGGTGCGCGAGAACGACGCCTTCGTGAACGCTGATCCCGTGACCGGCGTACTCATGGACCTCGGTGTGTCTTCGCACCAGTTGGACGACGCGACTCGAGGCTTCTCTTTTCGTGCCGACGCCCCCTTGGACATGCGCATGGACCCGACCCAGGGCGAGACGGCTGCTCAGTATCTCGCACGCGTGGACCCTCACGAGTTCGCGCGAGTGCTTCGAGCTAACGGTGAGAACCGTTTTGCCGGAGCGATCGCTAAGTCAGTACTGGATCGACAGCCGACCACGACTTTCGAACTCACCGAGGCGGTTGAGCGGGCCGTGCCCATGGCAGCGCGCCGACGAGGTCACGTGGCGACACGGGTGTTTCAGGCGTTGCGCATCGAGGTCAATCAGGAGGCCGAGCAGTTGGCCGCCGGGCTCGAGGCGGCGCTTGACGTGCTCGCGCCCGCCGGGGTGTTAGCTGTGATTTCCTACCATTCGGGTGAGGATCGGGTCGTCAAGGCCACGCTCCACGAGGCGGCGACGGGCGGTTGCACGTGTCCGCCCGAGCTCGGTTGCGTGTGTGGGGCCGTGGGTCGAGTAACGGTCTTCAAGGCCAGCGCACGACTGGCGAGCGCCGCCGAGATCGCGCTCAACCCGAGGGCTCGTTCAGCGCGGCTGCGGATCGCTCGAAAGGTGACGCCATGAGTGTCATCAGCTTCCCGAGGCGGATCGAGACTCGTCCATCGCGGCCCCAAGCCCCGCCAGTCGTGCGCGAGAGGGTTCGGCGCCGTCACGTCACTTCGGCGTGGAAGAACGCATCGGCACCGAGAAAATCGGCGATCATCTTGTCCGCAGCGATCATGGTCTCGCTCGCGGGCAGCATGTTCGTCGCGAACCGCCAGATGGAGATACACCAGTTGCAGAGCCAGTTGTTGCAAGACCAGTCGGCCTACGCGGTCCAGATCGGCTCGCTCACCGAAAAGTCGGCGCCCAGCCTCATTGCGTCCCAAGCCGGAGCCCTTCACTTGGTCGAGCCAGTCACGGTGACGCAAGTCCCTTCCACGTCGCTTGACGCGATCTTGCCGCTACCGAAGTTCTCTGGTTACGCACCGGTCACGTCAAGGACGATTCGGTGAGCGCGCACTACACCTCGACCCACGCTCGCACTCGCGTCGCACGCAGGCCAGTTCGTACCACTTCTAAGATGCCGCGACGGATCAATCTGCTGCGCGCAGTGCTCGTGCTGGTCTTCCTGCTTCTGGCCCTTCGTTTAGTTCAAATACAGATCGTTAATCACGCGCATTACGTCAAGTTGTCGGTGGACCAAGTTCGTGAGGACTTGACGACGAGCGCGTTGCGCGGGGGCATCTACGACCGTGAAGGTCAGATCCTCGCAGTTTCTCGACCGACGTCCTTGGTGATCGCCGATGACTTCCAGATCAAGCATCCCGTGCGTGAAGCTGAAGCGATGTCCCCGCTCGTGAAGATCCCGGTCGCCCAATTGGTGACGCTGCTCACGAAGAAGAGCGGTTACGTGGTGGTGAATAATCAGTTGGATCTGAGCGATGGACGACGGATCAACAACGACGCTTTCCCGGGAGTCGTCGTCCAGTCGTCGTCGCTACGTAGTTACCCCAACGCCACGCTCGCCGAGTCATTGCTAGGCGGCGTCAATACCAAGGGCGTGGGCACTTCGGGACTCGAGTACGAGTACCAAAAGCAGTTGGCGGGTCAAGCGGGTGAGACCCGCGAATTCGTGTCGGCGTCAGGCGTGAACTTGCCCGGGTCGCACAGCACGGTGATCAAGAAGGCCACGCCGGGCGTTGGTCTTGAGTTGACCATCGACTCGTCGCTGCAGTTCGTGACCGAACGTGCGCTCGCTAAACAATTGAAGGCGACCAACGGTGTCACGGGAGTCGCCGTGGTAATGGACGTGAAGACCGGTCAGATTCTCGCCGACGCATCACTGGTCAACACCACTGCCAACGCCGGTGTCCTTGGCTCGGTGCCCTCGTGGGGCAGGTCGGTCGGCGTGTCGGGCATTGATCAGACGATCAATAACCTCGCCTTTACCCAGGCCTACGAACCAGGTTCGGTCTTTAAGGTCGTCACGTTCTCCGCGGCGCTCCAAGCGGGCCTGATGTCGCCGTCGACGGTCTTTTCCGTGCCCAATTCGGTCCAGGTGGGTGGACGGCACTTCCACGACGCCGAAGTTCACTCCCTCGAGCACCTCACCGCCACCCAGGTCCTCGCCCAGTCGTCGAACATCGGCACCTACGAAATCGGCAAGATGGTGGGAGAGAACGGGATACTCGCCCAAGTGGAGCGACTTGGCTTCGGCGCGACAACGGGAGTGGACTTTCCTGGCGAGACGTCCGGACTTCTCGTGAACGCTAACAACTGGTACGACGCCGACCAGGTTGCCTTACCGATTGGCCAAGTCGACGCCGTGCCGCCGATCCAAGTACTCGACGCCTACAACACGATCGCCAACGGCGGCATCTTCGTCGAACCACAACTGGTGCGCGGTTACGTCGAAGCCAGTGGTGTCGTGAAGGCCGCACCTAAGAGTGCCACTCGCCAGGCGCTCACCACGTCAGTGGCGGGGACCATGAACACGATGCTCCAGCAGGTGGTGTTGGACGGCACTGGCACCAACGCGATCATTCCGGGATACAGCGTGGCGGGCAAGACGGGGACCGCATCAATCCCGTATCCCGGAAAGGACGCGCTCTTGAGTGGCGCGTATAACGCGAGTTTCGTGGGATTCGCGCCAGCGAATGCACCCGTGCTTTCCATGATCGTCGTTATCGAGCGACCCACTACGACGATCTTCGGCGGTTCTGTCGCGGCGCCGGTCTTCCAGCAGGTGATGTCCTACGCGTTGCACCATTACGGCATCCCTTCGAACGGCACGATCGTCAAGCCACTGAAGGGCGCCAACGCGGGCATCGGATCGGACGTCACCTGATGCAACTCGGTGACGTCCTAGACGTAGTTGACCTGGACGTGCAGACGGCCAGCATCGAGATAAATCGCGTGGAGATCGACTCGCGTTTGTGCGAACCGGGCACCTTATTCTTCGCGGTGCCCGGCGAGTCAGTGCACGGCGCGAGTTTTGTCGACGACGCCGTGCGTCGTGGCGCGGTCGCGGTGGTGGCGAGCGCCAAGGTGCGAGCCGAGGTTCCCCTCGTACTCGTTCCAGAGACACAGTTGCGCGCCCTCGTAGCGCACGCGAGCGCCGCCGTGGTCGGTCGACCCGAGGAAAATCTCGAACTCGTGGGAGTGACGGGCACCAACGGAAAGACGAGCACCACCGTGTTGGTGGCGAACCTCGCGAAGTCACTGGGTTGGAACAGCGCCAACATCGGCACCTTGACCAACGAGAGGACCACGCCCGCGCCGCCCGAGCTCTTTCGCACGCTGGCCAAACTCGGCCAGGCCTTTGATCCCACCCGCCTGCGTTCGGTGGTAGCCCTTGAGGTCTCGAGTCACGCCCTCGCCCAGCACCGGGTTGACGGATTGGCCTTCGCCGTGGTGGCCTTCACGAATCTCAGCCACGATCATCTCGACTACCACGTTTCAATGGAGAACTATTTCGCCGCGAAGGCTTCACTGTTCGATGCCGAACACGCCGCGCGCGCGGTGGTCTGGTGCGACGACCCTTACGGCGAACGCATCGCCGAACTGACGAGGCTTCCTCTCTCTCGTGTCCGACGTTGCGACGCCAAAGACGTCGTGACTTCGCTGCACGGCACGACGTTCTTCTGGCGCGGACACCTGGTCAACATGAGCTTGATCGGCGACTACAACGTGGACAACGCGTTGATGGCGATGGAGATCATGCGCACGCTCGGGGCCGAGGAGGCGGCCATCACTTCGGCGATGGCGGGAGTCGCCGCGGTGCCCGGACGTTTCGAAGTCGTCAGCGATTCCGAGGTCGTGGTGATCGTTGACTACGCGCACACGCCCGCGGGCCTTGGTCGATTGCTCGCGGACGTGCGCGCACTCGTGAAAGGTGGTCGTGTTCTCACGGTGTTTGGTTGCGGAGGGGACCGAGACCAGTCCAAGCGACCCGAAATGGGCGAAGTCGCCTCGGCGAACTCAGAAATAACCATCGTGACCTCGGATAACCCACGTTCGGAGTCGCCCGATGCCATTATTGATGCCATCATCNNGCCCGGTGACGTGGTCGTGATCGCGGGCAAGGGCCACGAGACCACCCAGGTCATTGGCGACCTGGTGGTGCCCTTCGATGATCGAGTCGTAGCCAGAGAGCTACTGGAGTGAGGGCGCGATGTTGAGTTTGATGGAATCGGGAGGGTGCGGGTTTCTGATCGCACTCTTGGTGACGCCCCTGTGGATTCGATTCGTGCGAGACCGCTCGCTCGGCCAGCGCATTCGTGAGGATGGTCCGGCCACCCACCACGCGAAGGCGGGTACGCCCACGCTGGGCGGGGTCATCATTGTCTTCGCCGCAGTCGTGGGCTACCTGATGGGACACCTGGGTACGTCGATCGACTTCACGCGCGCGGGCGTGCTCGCCCTGGCGGTCACGGTGGCGTCGGGGTTACTCGGATTCATCGACGACTACCTCGGAATCCGAAACGCCCGCAACCTCGGGCTGAACAAACGCGGCAAGTTCATTGGCCTGCTGCTGATCGCGGCGGCGTTCGCCGCCCTCGCCATCTGGTGGGTGCACACCTCGACCGACCTCTCCTTTACCCGCTACTCCTATCCGGGCTGGAACCTCACGGTGGTGGGGTGGTTCATCCTGGCTTGTTTTGTCATCGTGGCGACGTCGAACGCGGTGAATCTCACGGACGGTCTGGACGGTCTCGCCGCCGGATCTGGCACGTTCTGCTTCGGGGTGCTGTCAATCATTGGGTACTGGCAATTCCGCCACTACTCGATCTACCGAATCCATTCGGCACTCGACCTTGGTCTGGTCGCAGTGGGACTGGTGGGCGCGTGCCTTGGTTTCCTTTGGTGGAACGCCGCGCCCGCGAAGATCATGATGGGCGATACCGGCTCGCTGGCGATTGGCACCGGTCTTGGCGCGTTGTGCCTCTTAATGAACTTGGATCTTCTGCTCGTGATCATCGGCGGTCTCTACGTCGCTGAGACCGCGTCGGTGATCCTGCAGATTCTGAGTTTTCGACTCTTTGGACGCCGCGTGTTTCGCATGGCGCCCTTTCATCACCACTTCGAACTTCGCGGGTGGCCCGAAGTGACNNGAACTTCCAGAGGGATTCTCCAGCCGTTGCCGCGCGGCAACTTCAACGCGCGCATGTTGCTCGTGGTGACGACGTTGCTCGTCGCCTTTGGCACCATCGCGGTGGCGTCGGCGAGCGAGGGCCAGGCGGTCGCGAACGGTGGCTCCTCGTTCAGCATCATCTTGCGCGACCTGGTCTACCTCGGCTTTGGACTCTTCGCGCTCTACGTCGTCGCCCGGCTTCGTCTCGCCAGGGTGTTGCGCTCGGCTCCACTGCTGATTCTCTTTGGACTCGCACTGTTGGCGGCCGTAAAGATGGTTGGGGTTACTTCAGACGGCGGGAAGCGGTGGCTCAACCTGCACGTCATACTCCTGCAGCCCTCGGAGATGTTCAAACTCTTCACCGTGCTCTTTCTCGCATGGTTGGTCCAGAATCACCACGGTGAACTGAGCAACTGGAAGCAACTGGTGCTCTGGACTTCGCCCGTGGCGATCGGCGCGGCGCTGGTGCTCGTCGAGCCCGACATCGGCACTACTTCGGTCATCGTCTCGGTGGCCTACGTCATGCTCGCGGTCGCGGGACTCTCCAAGAAGCGCCTCGCCCAGATCGCCGTGCTCGGAGTGGTCGTATTCCTGGGTTACCTGAAGATGAAGCCGTACTCGGCCGCGCGGTTCTTTTCCTTCCTGCACCCCAACAAGGACCTGCTCGGCAGCGGGTACCAATTGCTGCAATCAAAGATCGGCCTCGGCGCGGGTGGCTTGACCGGGCTGGGCCTGGGCAACAGTCGTGAGAAGTTCGGGCTGCTGCCTAATCCGCACACCGACTTCATCTTCACGATCGTTGGTGAAGAATTGGGGCTCATTGGTAGTCTCGTCGTGATCGGGCTCTTCATTTGGTTCTTGTTCGTCGCCACGCGCATTGCTAAGCAGTGCACCAACGAGGTCTATCGGTTGCTCGTCGTGGGTGTGACCACGTGGATCGTGCTCGAAGCGATCATCAACATCGCTTCGGTCGTGGGTGGGTGGGCCGTCACCGGCATCCCATTGCCGTTCTTCTCCTACGGGGGTACGGCACTCATCACCGAGCTCGCGGCGGTGGGACTGATGTACAACGTCGCACACGACACCAGTCACTCGGGTGACGTGGAGATCCGCCAACCCCGCGTCGAGTCACTGCGCGAGTCCTACCAGGCTCGCAGCGCGCGTACCCACGCGCGACGAACTCCCACCGGACCGCGTCAGGACCGCTAGTGGGGCCCATCGTCATCACCGGCGGTGGTACGGGCGGCCATATCTTTCCGATGCAGGCGATTAGCGAGGCGCTCGTGGCGAGTGGCGTTGACCCCGAGGACTTGCGTTTCGTGGGCAGCCGTCGCGGTCAGGAGGCCACGCTGTTAGGAACCGGTGCGGTCTCGTTGACCCTGTTGCCGGGGCGGGGCATACGTCGTTCGCTCGAGCCGGGCGCGCTGCTCGCTAATCTCGCGGCGCTATTTGGCCTACTGGGTGCCGTGGTCATCGCGCTCGTCAGGGTTCGACAATGGCGGCCCTCGGTGGTGGTCTCGGCGGGCGGATACGCGTCCTTCGCGGTATCGCTGGCGGCTTTCGTGTGGCGTTGTCCGCTAGTGCTAGTGGAACTCGACGCGGTTCCGGGTGCGGCGCATCGGTTCTTTCTTCGCTACGCGGCGTACCGGTGTACGGCCTTTTCCTCCAGTGAACCTCGCACGGTCTTCACCGGGGCACCGCTGCGAGAGGTGATCGTGGCTCTGGATCGCTCGAACGAGTCACGACGCGACGCCTGTTCGGCGATGCAGCCGCCGATCGATCCCTCGCGCACGATCGTGGTGGTCATGACTGGTTCGCTAGGCGCCACCCGCGTGAACCGCGCGGTGAGCGAACTCGCCCGCAAGTGGAGCGAACGTGGCGACATCGCCATCGTGCACGTCAGCGGTCGACGCGACCACGACGAGATCGTCTCGCGCGCCCCCGAACTGCACACGCTGGACTACCGCATTATCGCCTTTGGGGACATGGGCGAGTTGTGGAGGCTGTGCGACGTCGCTCTGTGTCGTAGTGGCGCGACGACCGTCGCGGAACTGACCGCCCTCGGCATCCCTTCGCTGCTCGTGCCGCTTCCCCACGCGCCCGGCGACCACCAGACCAAGAACGCCCAAGCGCTCGCCGAGCACGGTGCCGCACTCGTCGTTGCCGACGCGCAGTGCGACGCCGAGACACTGGCCAAGTTGATCGAGGAAATAGCGCAACCCTTAACTCGTTCGCGCATGGCCGACGCGGCGAAGTCCCTCGGCCACCTCGACTCGTCAGCGAGGATCGCCCAAGTGGTGCTCGACGCGCGGAGCAACTCGTGAAAATCGAACCCGGCACGCGCGTGCACATCGTGGGTGTGGGGGGTGCGGGCATGAGTGGCGTCGCGTTGCTGCTGGCTGAAATGGGATGCGTCGTGAGTGGTAGCGACGCCGCGGACTCAGCGACGCTCGTCGAACTCGAGTCGGTGGGCGTTCGCGTCTTTCGTGGCCACGACCAAGCCCAAGGTCGTGAAGCCCAGGTCGTACTCTGGTCGCCGGCGGTGTCCGAGGACAACGTAGAGGTTTCGAGCGCGCGTGCTCGAGGTGCGCGCTTGCTCAGTCGAGGCGAGTTGCTCGGCGAACTCGCGACGAGCTTGCGCGTCATCGGGCTCACGGGCACGCACGGAAAGACCACGGCGACCTCGATGATGGTGCACGTCGCGCGCGCCGCGGGTCGAGACGACGCCCGCCTGCTCGGTGCGCCGGTGCTGGGCATCGGCGCCAATGGACATTGGGCTTCGGGTGACCTCATCCTTGAAGTCGACGAGAGCTTTGGGTCCTTCGCCCAGTTGTCGCCCTTCGCCTTGGGAGTGCTCAACGTGGAGGCCGATCACCTCGATCATTACGGCACCGTCCAGAACCTGGAACTCGCCTTTGCGGCGTTGATCGAACGCACGGTTGGCCCGGTGGTGGTCTTTGACGAGCCCGGTGTGCGCCGAGTCGCCAGTGCGGTGCGTCGCGACGCCCTCGTGGTGGGTTTTGGGGCAACTGAGTGGCGCGTGAGCGACGTGCGACTCGAGCGACGCGCCAGCGACTTCACGCTCAGCGGACCCGAAGAGCGTCTGGAGGTCGCACTGGGAGTCACTGGGCGCCATAACGTTGCCAACGCGGCCGTCGTGGCCGTTCTGGCGCGGACCCTTGGTGTCGGAAGTGAAGCCGTGCTCGAAGGTCTCGGGCACTTTCGCGGGGCTCCGCGTCGCTTCGAGTTCCTGGGCACCTGGCGGGGGGTCGACGTGATCGAGGACTACGCGCACCTGCCCGGTGAGGTGAGGGCCACGATCGACGCGTGCGTCGCCTCGGGCTACGCGCGAATCGGTGTCATCTTTCAACCGCATCGCTACACCCGCACCGAGAATCTGGCCGGTGCGTTCGCGGACGCGTTCGCGGGCTGCGCGTTGCTCGTCGTCACTGACGTCTACGGCGCGGGCGAGGCGAATCCCCTTGGTATCACCGGTGATATCGTCGCCGATGCGGTGCGGGCCTCGAAGCCGTCCTTCGAGGTCGAGTACGCCGCCACCTTCGCCGACGTCGTCGAGTCGCTCAACGTTGCTGGCGAGCGACTCGACGTGTTGCTGCTGTTGGGTGCGGGTGACGTCGCCGAAGTCGCGTCAATGTTGCCCGGGGGAGTGCGCTCGTGAGCGTGCTCGAACTCATCGAGCGAGGTGGCCCTCGGGTCGTCGAACACGCGGATCTCGGCGCACGCACGACGTATCGGGTGGGTGGTTCGGTTCGCGTGTTGGTCACCCTCGCGACGCGCGCGGATCTGGAGGAGCTCGGCCCGAGTATCTTCTCGAGCGCGACGCCGACGCTCATCATTGGCAACGGCTCGAACCTGCTCGTCGCTGACGGCGAGCACGAGATAATCGCGGTGCACCTTATAGGCGAGTTCGAGTCGTTGGAGTGGCACGACGAACACGGCGCGGTGATTGTTGAAGCGGGTGCGGGGCTTGACCTGCCGGTCGCGGCCCGGCGACTGGCGGGCGCGGGACTCGTGGGCTTCGAATGGGCGGTAGGTGTCCCGGGGACCTTTGGCGGGGCGGTGTCGATGAACGCGGGCGGCCACGGATCGGATATGGCGGCGTCGGTGACGCTGGTGCGTACCTACGGTCCCGGTGGCGCCCGAGTCTGGAAGCGCGAGGACCTCAACTTCGGGTACCGCACCAGCGCGCTCGCCTGGCCCGAGATCGCTACTGACGTCACCCTTCGTCTCGCGCACGGTGACGCGACGAGTGCCCTGGGCACCATCAAGCAGATCGTGCGCTGGCGCCGCGAGAACCAGCCCGGTGGCCAAAACGGCGGCAGCGTCTTTCGCAACCCCGAAGGCGACTTCGCGGGGCGACTGATCGAAGCGTCCGGGTGCAAAGGACTACGCCACGCCAGCGCCGTGGTGAGTGACAAGCACGCGAACTTCATCCTGGTCGACCCGGGCGGAAGCGCGAACGACGTCTACGCCTTGATCGACACGGTACGAGAGCGGGTGCGTGAAACCAGCGGTGTCGATTTGGTGAGCGAACACCGCTTCGTGGGATTCGAGCAGGTCCGATGAGTCGCCGAGCGCCCAGCGCGGGCACGCTCAAGGAGCGCCCGGTCCAGCGTCGAGAACCGCGCGCCGCTGGGCCACGTCCAAAGGCGAAGCGAGCGCCCCGTCGTTCGACCAAGGTACTGCTGAGCGTGGGTCTGGTCTTTACCGTGCTCGCGCTCGGCGCGCAGTGGGTGGTGCACTCTTCGTATCTTCGCGTCGAGCACGTCACCCTGGCGGGCGAGGTGCACGAGAGCGCCGGTCAAGTCCTCGCCGCCACGGGACTTAATGAGCACCCGATGATGTTGGGCGTCTCGTCCTCGTCGCTCGCGCGCGACCTCGTCGTGTTTCCGTGGGTGAAGAGCGTCCAGGTGGTCAAGCACTGGCCCGACAGTCTCACCCTGCGCGTCAACGAAGTGACGCCGGTCGCGGTGGCCTACGACGCGCACGCTCAACTGCGCTTCGTCAGCGCCCAGGGGCGCGACCTCGGACCGGCGCCCCTGAGTGCCAATTACCCCACGCTCGTCTACGAACACCCACGCGGTTTGACCTGGCCCTTCGANNCAGGTCGACGAGATTGAGATCGACGCCGCGGGCGCGGTAACGCTCAAGATGACGTCACCCGTGAGCTTCGTGCTGGGTGAGCCGACCGAACTGCACCAGAAATTCGTCGCCATTGCGTCGGTGATCGCCCACAGCACGCTGGTGGCGGGTGACGTCGTGGACGTGAGCGTGCCCGACGAGTTGGCGGTAAGTGGCCCGTCCCCGTCGTGAACGGGGCATTTGACCAGAAAAGAAGGGCTGACTAGCCTTCGGGGACATTTGTTCGCGAAAATAGTGACCCTGGCAGAGGGTGCGCAGTGCAAGATCAACCCAAGGGGAGTTCATGAGTCTGAACCAGAGCAACTACCACGCTGTTATCAAGGTAATCGGCGTGGGTGGTGGTGGTGTCAACGCCGTGAACAGGATGATCGCCGAAGGACTTCGCAATATCGAGTTCATCGCGGCCAACACCGACGCCCAGGCGCTCTTGCTCAGTGAAGCCGACCTCAAACTCGACATCGGACGTCAGCTCACGCGTGGGCTCGGCGCGGGTAGCGACCCCGAGATCGGACGTCAAGCCGCCGAGGACCACCGCTCCGAAATCGAAGACGCGCTCACCGACACCGACATGGTCTTCATCACCGCGGGCGAAGGTGGTGGCACTGGCACCGGCGCTGCTCCGGTGGTCGCTGAAATCGCGCGATCGCTCGGCGTACTCACCATCGGGGTCGTGACCCGTCCGTTCTCCTTTGAGGGCAAACGCCGCGCCACGCAGGCCGAGAAGGGCATCTCGTTGTTGCGCGAGAAGGTTGACACGCTCATCGTGATCCCGAACGATCGACTGCTCTCGGTGACCGCGGCGGACACTTCGATGCTCGACGCCTTTAAGATCGCCGACGACGTGTTGTTGTCCGCGGTGCGCGGCGTGACCGACCTCATCACCGTGCCTGGTCTGATCAACACCGACTTCGCGGACGTCAACACAATTCTTCGCAACGCCGGTACCGCGATCATGGGCGTGGGCACCTCAACGGGCGAGGGCCGGGCCGTGAACGCCGCGCGTGCCGCCATCACGTCGCCGCTGCTCGAAGCCTCGATCGACGGCGCGCGAGGGATCTTGATGAACATCGTGGGTGGGCCCGGCGTGACGCTGAGCGAGATCACCGACGCTGCCAACATCATCCATTCGGTCGCCCACCCCGACGCCAACATCATCTTTGGTAGCGTCATCGACCAGTCCATTGGTGAAGCGGTGCGCGTCACGGTCATCGCGGCGGGTTTCGAACACACCGGCGCGGTGCGTCAAGCTCCGCTCACCACCAGTGAGCCGGTCTTCACCGAAGGTCCGCGCAGCGACATCTTCACGAATACCACCAACGACGACTTCTTTGACGTGGGTGGCGATGACGACCTACCCAGCTTCCTTCGCTAACGACCCGTTCGTCGCGCGCGTGGCGGCCAACCTGGCTCGGGTTCGCGCGCGCATCGCCGCGAGCGCGCCCGCGCCCGAACAGGTGCGCGTGGTGGCGGTCACCAAGACCTTCGGCGTCGAAGCGGTGCTCGCGACGCTCGCGGTGGGTCTGGGTGACGTGGGGGAGAACTACGTCGACGAACTCGAGGTCAAACGCGCCCAAGCGGGCGCCACGACACTTCGTTGGCACTATCTGGGTGCCCTACAGACCAACAAGATCGCTCGAGTGTGCAAATCGGCCGATGTGATCTGTGGGGTCTCGCGGTTACGCGAACTCGAACGCATCGCGGCGTGCCGAGCGGATGCAGTGATCTATCTTCAGGTGGATTTCACCGGTGGCGCGCGAAGGAACGGCGCG
>PKZO01000069.1 GCA_003133125.1 Acidimicrobiaceae bacterium
CGCGAAGATTGCCGATGCCACCGAGTACCGCCGCGGTGAAGGCGTAGATGCCCAGTTCCGTACCCGAACTCTGGACGATCCCGTTCTGGAGGGCGTAGAGAAAACCAGCGGCCCCGGCGAGCGAGCCCCCGATGATGAACGTGAGTGTGATGGTCCGGTCGATGTTGACGCCCATGAGCGCCGACGTCTCAGAGTCCTGAGCGACTGCGCGAATACCGCGGCCCAGCTTGGTGGAACGGACAATACGGTCAGCAGCGATAAACATGATTACCCCAACCACCAAACAGACCACTTGGATCGTGTGGATGGGCGTCTTGCCGATGAAGAACATGGTTTGACCAGCGGGAAAGACCTGTGCGGGAAAGACGTTCTGGCCGTAACCGAATTCCTTCCCGGCGAGGGTCTGCAAGAAATACGAGGCGCCGATGGCACTGATTAGATAGGCGAGCTTGGGGGCGTTTCTTCGCCGCAACGGCCTATAGGCGATCTGCTCCACCCCAGTCGCCACCAGAGCGCTCACGGAACCCGCGATGGCGATCCCCGCGAGGATCAGAAAGACGGACTCCCATCCGTTGGCGATGCTGTCGCCAAGGATTCCGTGGGTCAAGAAGACCGCGGCGAAACCCCCACACATGAAGACTTCACCATGGGCGAAATTGATGAGCCCGAGCACGCCGTAGACCAAGGTGTATCCAACTGCGATCATTGCGTACAACGAACCGTTTTCTAGGCCGACCGCAAAGTAGGCCCAAAAACCTGTTCGTATTTGATCAAAACCGGAGAGCCAAAAGTGGGCAAATCCCATGATTACGTAGTGGTCCTTAACTGAGGCGAAACCACACCGGGGCCGGGGATAACCCCGGCCCCGGTGTGCGAATTAAACGCAGAGAACGATCAGCCTACGCTCGTAAGCAGCTTGATCTTCCCCTTCTTCACTTCGGAAATTTGGACCGAGCCCTTGTCAACCTTCAGGTTGCCGTCGGACTGGAAAGCAATCGGACCAGTGACACCGGTGAAGGACACGTTGTGCAGCGAGGCCACCGTCTCCGAGCGCAGCGTCGCAATTGACGAGGTCGCCTTGTCAGCGACAAGCGCCTTGATGATCGCGTTGGCACCGTCGTATGACTGTGCCGCGTAGATCGCCACGGCGGCCTTCACGCCCGTCAACTTGGTGAACTCGGTCGCGAGCTTGCCAGTGAAGTAACTCACCTTGCCCGTCGCGGACTCACTAAGGAACGAGCCGTTGGCGGCCGTTGCGGGTGAAGTGCTCGTAAGCAATGCAGGGTCGTTCGAGCCGTCACCGGACATGATGACGTGCTTGGAGGTCGTGTAACCGTCGCTCGCGAGGTCACCGAGGAGCAGTCCAAACTCAGGCGCGTATCCTCCGTAGAAGATGGCCGAAGGGTCTGACTGGGCGAGTGACGTGGCCAGCGTGCTGTACGCACCGGCATTGCCACCACCACCCTCGTTGATGTTCGCAATGGACTTCGTGGTGACCTTCGCACCGAGCGCCTTGGCTTGGGTCGCGACGACCTTCGCCAGACCAGCACCGTAGAACGACTCGTCGCCAATGACGGTGAGGTTCTTCACTCCCTTGGTCTTCACCAAGTAAGTCGCGTCAGCAGAACCTTGAACCGAGTCGTCGGCCACTGTACGCAAGAAGCTGCTGTTGGTGCCACTGGCGAGAGCTACCGCCGTCGCCGACGGGCTTACTTCAGCGATGTTTGCCGCGTGGTAGTACTGGTAGGACACTTGTGAAGCGCCCGAGAACGCGGGTCCGACTATTGCCACGAGGGTCTTCGTACCCACCGCTTTTTGCGCCGCGCCAGGTGCGACAGTCGACGAACCTTGGTCGTCGAACTTTTCGGTCGTCAGAGTAAAGGGGTACTTTCCACTGGCGTTGGCCTGACTAACGGCAAACTCCACACCGGCGTAGTCGTAGTCCCCGTAGTCGGAGTCGGCACCCGTAAATGGCCCCTGAACGCCAATTACGTACGTGGGCTTTGATGATGCCCCACTCGGCGCGCTTCCAGCCACGAGCGGTATCGCCGTCATTGCTAGCGCTCCGATGGAGGCAAGCGCAACCGTTTTATTCCAACGAAGCTTCATAAGCAACGTCCTTCCTAAGTGATGATCATTTACTTCTCGCTACATTGTTCACTCGCAGATCACCTGAGTGATGGGTAAGAAACAAGTAAACGATTACTAAGTCAATTTGACTTTGGCGCAACACTATCAGCAGCGAATCTGTCGCATCTTGGGCGGTTTAGCCTGAAATATTCCTGAAATTGACTGGAAATCATTAACAGGACTACGAGAGTTCCGCTCATGTGTGCGTTTCCTCCGCCTAACGCTGTGCACCGAAGAATAGGGGCGCAAATATGCGAAGTGGCGAACTCCCTAGTTCCTCAGGAATTCACACGTGAACCAATAAGTTCACAATTGGCATCCCAATTTCCAGGCGTTCAGAGGTAGTCCACCGTTTTCCACAGACCATCCTCTTGTTCGTCGGCGCCCATCGACGGCGAATGGCGCCAAGAGGCCCTCGACGCCTTCATCGCAGGCGGCGATGACGAGTTAGGAATGAAAGTTGATCAGGTATATCGCGGAATTTTGACGACTAGCGGGCGTTTCTAGTGGCCGTACAGTTTCTACCTTCACAGCACAATGAACGGATCTGTCGGGACATCGTGAACAGCTGAACCTGTGACTGCGGGGACCCCTCTTAATG
>PKZO01000005.1 GCA_003133125.1 Acidimicrobiaceae bacterium
CCACTTCAGGGGACGTCAACTAGAACTTTGAAAGATAGTGTCAACCTCGGATTTACTCCGGTGATGCTCAACTATCTCGAAATACGATAGTGCCACCAAGAACGTCGGCGTGAATCGCGGCGGTTCGGTTGGTCACCAGACCATGTGTGAATTTCACTAGTCGTCCCCCAACCGTAGATTGAAAAGTGACTTGACCTTGAAACGAACCTGGGTCTAGCCAATTGTCTAGCCATGAGGTCAAACGTTGGAGGACTTCAGTGGACGTCGGTGGCCACTGCACTTCGTCCGGCCAGCAGATCTGGACGCTGATGGACGTTCCTGGACGTTCTGGAAACACTCTCAAGGTGCCGTGGTCGAGACCCGGGCGGCCCACCAGAAGACTCTGAACGTTCACCCTCGTGGATCCCAACGGTCGCCAGACTTACGGGTTGGAAGGAAATTCCTTCCCCGCCCTCTTCGTTGATTGACTTCCCCGCCCTCTTCGTTGATTGAATTGTCAGCGCAGGCTGTCTCAACAATGGTTGATACAGAGAGGTACGGTTCTAAGCAAGTCTTCCCATTGTGTGAGGAACTGACGCGCCACAAAGCCGACTCCACGGTTAGTTCAGCCGTCGGCCTTTGTTGGACGTCAGGCCTGACTACTATATCCAGATTTGCTCCATTTCTGATACACTAAACCCGTATTTGTTCTACCAGTAGGAGCAAAGTCATGGATAGCAGCACTTCGACCATCATCCTCACCGGTGACTTGCCTCGTTCCACACTTTCACAAATGCTGACACGCGGAGCCGTGAGGCGACTGGCAACTAGCGTCTACACGACTGACACATCGAGCGCGCCCGAACGAGTAGTCCGACGAGAGTGGCGGGCCATCGCGGGGCGTCTCTTCCCAGACGCCACTATTTCGGATCGTTCCGCTCGGACAGCCGGCCCCGTGGATGGAACGCTGCATCTGGTCTACCCGCACAACGACCGCACGCTGACCTTGCCCGGGCTCACCGTTTCCCTCCGCCGCGGTGCCGCCCCCCAGCCAGGTGACCCCCCTCTGCCGGGCGGCCTGCACCAAGCGTCACTCGCCCGGGCCCTCGCCGAGAACGCAGTCCCCTCCAGGGCTCGCCGCGGCGCGCTCCCGCGTCGGCTCACCCGCCACGAACTTGGTGAATGGGTCGAGCGCGCCGCACGATTTGGCGGCGTCGACGAGCTCAGTCAGGTGCGCGACCAAGTGCGCACACTGGCACCACTACTCGGGGTCAGCGCCAAGGACGCTGGCGACCTCGACAACCTGATCGGCGCCGCCCTGGGGACGAGGCAGGTGTCGGGTCTCCCGCGGTCTCTTCGACAACGTGCGCTCGGCATTCCCTACGACGCCGAACGAATCGAACGATGCGACCTTCTGGTCGCCGCGCTGCGATCAGCCGCCCCCCAGAACCATCCCGCCGCTCCGCTCGAGCCCAGCATCCTTCCCTTCTACGAGGCGTATTTCTCGAACTACATCGAAGGCACGGAGTTCACTGTCGAGGAGGCTGAAGATATTGTCTACCGGGGAATCGAGCCCGCGGGACGACCCCAAGACGCCCACGATGTGCTCGCCACCTTTTGGCTCGTGAGTGACCTCGCGGAAATGAGGCGACTCGCGGACGGTCCCAAAGAGTTCCTTGAACTTCTCCAGCATCGCCACGCCCGAATAATGGAAGCGCGTCCCGACAAGCACCCTGGACTTCTCAAGGAGCGTGCCAACCAAGCGGGGGCTACCGTATTCGTTGACCCCGATCTGGTTCGCGGAACCCTCATAGAGGGATTCAGCCGTCTTGACGACCTCGACAGTGCGTGGGAGCGGTCGGTCTACGTGAAGTTCCTCGTGGCCGCAGTGCATCCATTCGATGACGGCAACGGACGCCTCTCTCGCATCATGATGAGCTCCGAACTAGATGCCGGTGGGCAGTCGCGAACGATCATTCCAACGGTCTTTCGTGACGACTACATCGGTGCCTTACGTCGCTTGGATCGAGCCAACGATCCCTCGGTGTTGATTGATGCGCTCCGCTTCGCGAACGACTGGACTGCTCGTATCGACTTCACCAATACCTCGACCGTCCGCGCGCAGTTAGAGGCGACTAACGCATTCGCTGAAGAGGACGGCACTAAGCGTCTCCAGCTACCACCTTTCCGTCATTTTGTCGCAGCCGAGGAAGAAGAACCGCTACGCAACGAGTTCGAGTAACTCGAGGCGAGCGGCAGCCCTAATATCCGAACACAAATCGCCGAGCAGCGTGACCCCCTCGATTCATTCCTTAACTATGACGCTGGAGTGGACCACTCACCTCGCCTTGAGTTGTAACTCGACAAAACCCGGCGCGATTCAATATGTGATTCGCGACGAGTCTGTTGGTCACGAGATCATCATCTGCAAGATTGACTACTCGTCCCCGAGCCGCAACTCAAACCCCTCACCATCGGCTTCTCGATATTAAATAGTGACTTGACCTTGAAACGAGCCTGGGTCTAGCCAATTGTCTAGCCACGACGTCAAACGTGAGTGGACTTCAGTGGACGTTGGTGGACGTTGCACTTCGTCCGGCCAACAAATCTGGACGCTGATGGACGTCCCAGGACGTTCTGGAAACACTCTCAAGGTGCCGGGATCGAGACCCGGGCGGCCCACTAGAAGGCTCTTAACGCGCTCGTTCGTGGATACCAATGGTCACAACAGTCCCTAACAGAGGGAAGATTAGATCCAATGCAGGATTCTTCGTCAGCGTCCAACCCGGCGCGAATAATGGTGCGTAGATTGACTATTTATTCACAAGTTTCTCTTCATGCCTCTCTGAAGTTTGGAGGCAATGTGAACCTTCAATGATTGACCGTGATTTTGAGACGTAGAAGCCAATCCTGGTTCTTGCTTGCGTCTGCATTCTTGAAGGTTAGATTCATCGCCCCGGTAGGATTGGTGGGTTGATGAAGTTATGAAGTTATGAAGTTATGAGGTCACTCGGCGTCTTCGTCGAAAATGCTAGAGATGTCCTCGAAAGCTGCGTGCAGCATGAGTAGTACGAATCCCCTCAGACAAAATCTTCGTCTCTACTACGCGCCCCTTAGATTATTTCGGGAAATTTGTCGGCCAACTCGGTCTTTTTTTCGTCGAACTCTTGGAGCCACCGGGATAGGCCTTACCTGCTTTATCGTGACCATGGCCCTGACCAGCGAACCCACGTCGGCCGCCACCGCGGTGAATCTCGGTGACGCCTCGTCATTCGCGGTTC
>PKZO01000014.1 GCA_003133125.1 Acidimicrobiaceae bacterium
CGCCAAGCGTGCCGGCATGAAGGTGACTGACTTCTTCGTTGGTTTCGGTCCGGTGATCTGGTCCACCACCCGCGGCGACACTCGCTATGGCGTGCGCGCCCTGTTGCTGGGCGGGTACGTGAAGGTGCCGGGCATGACCTGGGGCGAACCTCTCGCGCCCGAGGAGGAGAAGCGTACGTACCGCTCGGCCTCGTATCCGCGAAAGGTGCTGTTCGCCTCAGCGGGTTCACTGATGCACGTGGTGATGGCGCTGGTGCTCGCGTGGGTGTCCTTCACCTTCATTGGCACCTACTCCTCGAGTGCGATCGGGGTGGCGGGCTTCACGTCCTGGGAGGGACACGCCAGGAACGCGGCGCAACTGGCCGGTCTGCGCGTGGGTGACCGCATCGAGGACATCGACGGCCATCGGGTCACGAGCGAGGCGGACCTGGTGAGACTCGTGCACCACCGGGCCGGTGAGGTCACGGCATTCACCGTGCTGCGAGGCGCCAAGCTGCTCGTACTGGACGCGAGGCCGGTGCTCGGAAGCGCGATCAAAGTGCGCGGCGAGACGCTCACCAAGAACGACGCCTACGTCGGCATCCAACTCGAGGAGCTCACCGTGCGCACACCCTGGTACGACGCGGTACCCGCCGCGCTGCGCCAGATCGGCAACACCATTGACGCGGCCGTGCACGCCATGGTGCACGTGTTCTCGCCGGGCGAGTTCTCGAGTCTGTTCCACCAGGTCGCCTCGCCCGTCGCCGCTAACAACCCGAAGAACCAGTTGACCCGACCCGAATCGATCGTCGGCGTCGTTCGCATCGCGGTCCAGGGCGCCCAGTCCGGCGCGACGACGCTGCTCGAGATCTTGATGATCGTCAACATCTTCGTGGGTGTGCTCAACATGCTGCCCATGCTGCCCCTCGACGGGGGCTACGTCGCGATCGCGACCTACGAGCGGCTGCGCAGTCGCCGGGGGGTCAGCTATCACGCCAACTTGAACTACCTCACGCCCTTCATCTACATGTTCATGACGGTGCTGCTCGTGCTCTTTGCGAGCACGCTCTACCTGGACCTCGTGCACCCCATCGCGAACCCTTTTCAGTAGGGCCGCTTGGCGGGGGCGCCCGACGCGGCAGAATGGGTCCGTGGACGTCAGCGCTAACTCACTCACCGCTCGTCGGCTCACGCGCCAGATCGCGGTGGGCTCGGTGAAGGTGGGTGGTGACGCACCGATCTCGGTCCAGTCAATGACGACCACCAAGACCGCCGACGTCGAGGGGACCCTCGAGCAGATCTACGCCCTGGCCGCCAACGGCGCGGACATCGTGCGCTGTACGTGCAACGAACAGGCCGCCGCCGAGGGGCTCGCTCAGATCGTGCCGCGCTCGCCGGTGCCGATCGTCGCGGACATCCACTTCCACGTCGAGATGGCCCTCGCCGCGCTCGAGGCGGGCGTGAACGGGCTTCGTCTCAACCCGGGCAATCTGCGCAAGCCCGAAGAGATCAAGCTCGTGGCTTCAGAAGCGAAGGACCGTGGAGTGCCGATTCGCATCGGGGTGAACGCGGGCAGCCTGCATCCAGACATCTACGAGAAGTTCGGTGGCGCGACGCCCGAAGCCTTGGTCGAATCGGCGCGCATTGAGCTCGCGTATTTCGAGGAAGTGGACTTTCACGACGTGAAGATCTCGGTCAAGGCGAGCTCGGTCGCCACCATGATCGGCGCGTACCGACTCGCGTCGGCGACCTTCGATCATCCACTGCACCTGGGGGTCACCGAAGCGGGTCCGCTGCCCGGTGGACTCTTAAAGGGCACCGCGGGTATCGCCACGCTGCTCGCCGAGGGCATTGGCGACACGCTGCGCTATTCGCTCACCGCTGATCCGGTCGAAGAGGCGCGCGCTGGACGCCAACTCCTCGAGTCGCTCGGTCTGCGCGAGCGCAAGGGACTGGACCTCATTGCGTGTCCGAGTTGTGGCCGCGCCGAAGTGGACGTCATCAAGATCGCCAACGAAGCCCAGGCGGCGCTCTCCGAACTCAATCTGCCGATCCAGGTGGCGGTGATGGGTTGCGTGGTGAACGGACCCGGCGAGGCGCGTCACGCGGACCTCGGTATCGCCGCGGGCAAGAAACGCGGTCACCTCTTCATCCAGGGTCAGATCGTGCGAGTGGTGCCCGAGGACGAGATGGTCGCTGCGCTCGTCGACGAGGCGAAGAAGATCGCCGCTGAAGGGGTGGAGGCTCGTCTTCGCGCCAAGGACGCCGGAGCCGAAGCCGAGGCCGCGGCCGATCGTGCGTTGTTGCTCGACGACAAGGGTCTAGACGCGAATCACGCCAGCGAACGCATCGAGAGGATTCGCCACCGCGCCGAGCACTAGTTCAAGGCTTGGGTAGGCTGGCGCCACGCAATATAAGGAGCAACGTGGCGCCAAAAAGTGTCCTCACCCCACAGTCCGAGGACTTTCCACGTTGGTACCAGGACGTGGTCGCCAAAGCCGAGATGGCCGACAACGGACCGGTTCGTGGCACGATGGTCATCCGTCCCTACGGCTACGCGATCTGGGAACGTATCCAACGAGAGATCGACGAGCGAATCAAACTCGCCGGGGCCCAGAACGCGTACTTCCCGCTCTTTATCCCCGAGAGTTACCTCTCCAAAGAAGCTGAGCACGTCGAAGGCTTCAGCCCCGAACTGGCGGTCGTGACCCACGCCGGGGGCGAGAAACTCGCCGAGCCCATCGTCGTTCGCCCGACCTCAGAGACCGTGATCGGCGAGTTCATGGCCAAGTGGATCCAGAGCTACCGTGACCTACCCTTGCTGCTCAACCAGTGGGCGAACGTCGTGCGTTGGGAACTGCGCCCTCGGCTGTTTCTTCGCTCTTCGGAATTCTTGTGGCAAGAGGGCCACACCGCCCACGCCACGCGCGAGGACGCACAGGCCTACGCGAACCGGATTCACATGGAGGTCTACAACGATTTCCTCGTAAAGGTGCTCGCGGTGCCGACGTTCCTTGGCATCAAGCCGCCACGTGAACGTTTCGCGGGTGCGATCAACTCGCTCACCTGCGAGGGCATGATGCGTGACGGCAAGGCGTTGCAGATGGCGACGAGTCACGAACTCGG
>PKZO01000090.1 GCA_003133125.1 Acidimicrobiaceae bacterium
CTGGACCGAGATCTACACCTTCATCATCCTCGTGCTCGTGTTGATCGTGCGTCCCACGGGCATCCTTGGTGAGAAGTCGGGCAGGACGGCGTGAACTTACTTACGCGATCCTCACTCAAGCGCCTGTTGGCCGTCCTGTTGATGTCTGCCCTCGTGACGTTGATGACCGGAGCGCCCGGTGGTTTTGGCGTGCCGGCCTACANNCACTCGCTGACGATCCGCCGGCGCCTGGAGCCCGCGCTCGCCGCGCCCACCCGGGTGATGCAACGACGAACGAACCGGTGGGTGCTGATTGCCGTGGTCGTCGTGGTGACGTTGGTGCTGCCCAAGTTCGTGCATCAGCAGTTCTGGATGTACCTCATCGTCGAGCAGATCGGGGTCTGGATCCTGCTGGCCCTGGGACTCAACGTGGTGGTGGGTTTCGCTGGACTGCTCGACCTCGGCTTCGCCGCGTTCTACGCAATAGGCGCGTACGCCACGGCGTGGTTCACCGGCGTCCTGCCGACGCCGGCGCCCTTTAATCACCCGATTCCCACGCTCTGGTGCATCCCCATCGGGGTGGGCCTTGCCATGGTTTTCGGCATCATCCTGGGCATACCGACCCTGCGGTTGCGCGGCGACTATCTCGCCATCGTCACTCTGGGCTTCGCGTTGATCATCGACGACTTCGTCGGGACCCAAAGCGGCCTGACGGGAGGTGGTGAAGGATCGCTCACGGTGCCGAAGTTCGCGGTGAACGCGGGCCCCTTCCATTACACCTGGGGCATAAGTCCGACTCCTTATTATTATCTGTGCTTCCTCTTCGTCGTCATCTTCCTCGTGGCCTTCACCGCGCTCGAATACTCGCGGGTGGGAAGGGCATGGGTCGCGATTCGAGAGGACGAGGTCGCGGCCGAGTCCATTGGCATCAACCCGCTCAAGTACAAGGTCATGGCGTTCTCCGTGGGTGCGGCGAGCGGCGGTTTTGGCGGCGTGCTCACGGCGGGTCTCATCGGGAACATCAATCCAACGCTCTTCCAGTACCAGGTCTCGGTGAACGTACTGATCCTCGTGATCTTTGGCGGTATGGGCTCGATCTGGGGCGTCGCCATTGGTGCGATCATCGTGCAGTTCGTGACGAGCTATCTCGACAACTACCAGCCCTGGGGTTATCAACTCAACGACTTGTACATGTATATCGGTGCACTCTTGATCATCATGATGATCTTTCGCCCCGCGGGCATCTTGCCCTCTCGACGGCGACAACGTGAGATACGAGGCTACGAAGAAGACTACGAGGGTCACCTTGACGAGGTCCTCACCGGAGACGAGCTGTGAACGACGGCGACCTGTTGATCAATGTCGAGAACGTGACCCTTCGTTTCGGAGGAGTGGTGTCGTTGCGCGACGTCTCGTTAGCGATGCGTCGAGGGGAGATCCTCGCCGTCATTGGACCCAACGGTGCGGGAAAGACGTCGCTGTTCAACTCAATTACCGGCGTCTACCAACCTCAGGAAGGTACGATCACGTTCGCTTCGAACCGCGCGCCGTTGCTCAGTGTCATTGGCAAGAAGACCCATCGGATCGCCCAGGCGGGTGTTTCGAGGACTTTCCAAGCTTCCCGGCTCTTCAGCGCGCTCACGGTCTTTGAAAACGTCAAGATCGGGGCCGAGGATCACGGGGGTATTGGTCTCGCGGGCTCACTCGTGAAGGGACCGCGCACGCGTAAGGGGGAGCGTGCGTCGGACCGAGTGGCGGCCGAGCTACTCAATTTCGTTGACTTGTACCATGAGGCGAACACCATCGCCTCTCAACTTTCCTACGGAGCCCGCCGTCGTCTGGAGATTGCTCGCGCTCTCGCTACTGGACCCGAGGTGATTCTGCTCGACGAACCGGCGGCCGGGACCAACCCCTCGGAAAAGCTCGAACTGACGAGTCTGATCCGACGGGTTCGCGATGAGCGGGGCGTGAGCGTGCTACTTATCGAACACGACATGAAGCTCGTCATGGCGCTCGCCGAGCGTATCTACGTGCTCAACTTCGGCTCGATTATCGCCGAAGGCACCCCCGAAGAGATTCGCGTGAACCCGGCGGTCATCGACGCGTACCTCGGCACCGCGACCGAAGAGACGAGCGCCTGATGCTGAAAGTCACCGACGCGACCGTGCGCTACGGCGTCATTGAAGCGCTTCACGCGATTTCCTTCAATATTGAACAGGGAGAGATTGTCACCCTCCTTGGGGCCAATGGCGCGGGCAAGTCCACCACCTTGCGCATGCTCTCGGGGTTGCACGCGCCGTCGAGCGGTTCGATTTTCTTCGAGGATCGTGACGTCACCAACGTGAAGGCGCACGAATTCTCGTCATTCGGCGTCAGCCACGTGCCCGAGGGACGTCGAATCTTTGGACGGATGACGGTAGAGGAAAACCTTGAAATGGGAGCCTTTCAGCGACGTGGTTCGCTCACCGCGGACATCGAAGAGATCTACGAGATGTTTCCTATCTTAAAAGATCGCCGGAAGCAGCCAGGTGCGAATCTCTCGGGCGGCGAGCAACAGATGTTGGCCATTGGCCGGGCCCTGATGTCCAAGCCCCGGCTCTTGTTACTCGACGAACCGTCAATGGGTCTCGCGCCCAAGATCATCCAACAGATCTTCAGCATCATCGGTCAGATCCGCGACCAAGGTACCACGGTGTTCGTGGTGGAGCAGAACGCCCAGCAGGCGCTTCGACTGGCCGATCGTGGCTACGTCATGGAAAACGGCCGCATCGTCTTCGGTGACTCGGCGGCCAATCTGCTCGTTGACCCGCGCGTTCGTGCGGTGTACCTCGGTGAGTCCGTCGAGAGCTGACGACGTCGATTTCGATTGATCCAGGTTGGCATTCTGGCGACGTTGAAATCCTTAGGTTTCATCTGATCGTGAGTTGTGCGTGGGACTTCACGAGCGCGGATCCCAGCGAAGTAATCTGATGCGGTGAACCAGGAACGCAGATTTGACACTGCCAAGACTATGAATGGGAACACAGCTGATTCTTTGGTGGAAGAGTGATGGAGTCGGAACTCCTTTCCTCGCTCTTAGCCGAAGAAGAGCGACTCGTGTTCCCTTCTTTTGACTATCAGGTCGGATGGGATCTTGGCAGCGCCCTGCGAGCGGCGGCCCTCCGCGAAAACCTCCCCGTCGCGATACTGATCCGTCGCAATGGTCAAAGGATCTTTCACACGGCACTTCCCGGCTCGTCGGCGGATAATGACGCCTGGCTCGAAAGGAAGTCGGCGGTGGTTGACCGGTTCGGACACTCTTCCTTCTACGTCGGATGCCGCGCGCGCGCCGAAGGTGACGTCGACTTCAATGTGAGTTCTCGACTGGATCCAGAGAAGTTCGCTGCACACGGTGGCGCTTTCCCGTTGCGAGTAATGGGGAGTGGATGTATTGGAACCATTGCGGTCTCGGGACTACCCCAGGTGGATGATCACCGCTTTGTTGTTGAGCAGCTCGCCCTCTTCTTAGGCTGCTAATTCAGGTCAAATTCACCTTAGGGAGTGAGCGCTCGATCACACAGCGGTGAGGGCGATGTCTAGGGTGAATTTCCTTGGAATGTCTCGAGTAGCGGGGCGGCTCTAAGGAGTGCGAAGAGCACCTTCAACGGCGGCGGCCACCGTGGTGACGACATTCGCGTTGAACACCGTGGGCACGATGTATTCGGGAGAGAGTTCGCTGTCCTTTACCATTCCGGCGATGGCCCGGCCCGCGACGATCTCGACCTCTTCGGTGACGCGGCGCGCACCGACGTCCAGTAGCCCACGAAAGATTCCCGGAAATGCGAGGACATTGTTTATCTGATTGGGCTCGTCGCTTCGTCCCGAAGCGACGATTGCCGCGTAGCGGCGGGCGAGCGCAAGGTCAACTTCGGGATCAGGATTCGCGAGGGCGAACACGATCGAGTCCTTCGCCATGAGTTTTAGATGTTCTTCAGTCACGAGGTTCGACCCGGAGACGCCAATGAGTACGTCCGCGCCGGCCATTGCGTCGGCGAGCGTTCCCGATCGCTTCTGGGAGTTCGTGTTCGCGGCGAGCCACTGTCGAGCGCTATCGAGGCGAGTATCTCCCTCTACAAGGATGCCATTGTGATTGATCCCGACGATGTCGCCCACTCCTTCCGCGAGAAGTAGTTTGCTGATCGCCACACCAGCAGCGCCAACGCCAAGGACGACGACGTGGATATCCTTGAGTTCTTTTCCAACGACACGTAGGGCGTTCAAGAGTGCTGCATAGACGACGGTCGAAGTGCCGTGTTGATCGTCGTGAAAGACGGGTATGTCCAAGAGTTCGCGAAGACGCGACTCGACCTCGAAGCACCGCGGTGCCGAGATGTCCTCGAGATTGATGCCGCCGTATACCGGAGCGATGCATTCCACTATTCGCACGATCTCGTCGACGTCCTGTGTTGCGAGACACACGGGCCATGCGTCGATTCCCGCGAATCGCTTGAAGAGAAGGGCCTTACCTTCCATCACGGGAAGGGCCGCCTCGGGTCCGATGTTGCCTAGTCCGAGCACCGCTGAGCCGTCGGTCACGACCGCCACGGAGTTTCGCTTGATGGTGAGGTTTCTCGCCAACGTGGGATCCTTCGCGATGGCCATAGAGATACGAGCCACGCCCGGTGTGTAGGCCATGGAAAGATCGTCGCGGGTTTTCAGCGAGATTTTTGGTTCGACTGATATGACGCCTCCGAGGTGCAGCAGGAACGTGCGGTCGCTGATTGCTTGAACGTTCGCACCCTCGACGGCGTCGACAGCAGCCTTCAAGAGCTCCGCGTGCCCGTCATCAATTGCGTTGCACGTGATATCGACCACCATGCGTTTGGCACTGGGTTCTACGACGTCAAGCGCCGTGACCGCACCGCCGGCGTCGCTCACGGCGGTGGCGACTGAACCAATGAGTGTCGCGTTATCCACCGCTACTCTCATCGTCACCGAATAAGAGGCACTTGGGTTGGCTTTCGTCATGACAACTCCCCGATGAGTCATTTATCACTGTTGCCACCTGGCTATGACAGCGGTTGATCACAGGTGGTGAAGACCAACACGTTCGAAATGTAACAGATTGCTGCTAAATCACTGGTGCCAGGGGATAGGGTCATATGTCTATTTGTGACGAACAAGGCTTGCAAACCGAGGCACCAGCCCAAGTCGCGAGTGAAGATTCAGTGCTTCGCCTTGGTTCTGGGTGAAGTGAACCTACCTACGTATGGTGAGGTTCACCACCCTAAATTGTCCTCTGGAATGATTTCAAGGATCCGGAGGTTGTCGAACTCTCGAATTTCGCCCGCGAACCGTGGTGAGGTTGGCGGCGGGTTCGTTCTGGGCAGAGACCGAGAAGTCGGCGTGCTCGTCAGTCCTTTGGTGGTTTCTCCGATGATGCGCCATGCTTCTTACCCGTTCGCCAGGGACTTGCGTTTAAGTGGTTGAAGGTCGCATCGCGCACTCCGGTGGTCACCCGAGCGAGCAGTTCGTCGCATTGTTCTTCTCGAGAGGCCCCGCTGAGTGGTGTGAGGACCATGACGCCATGGAAACTGTTGGCAGTACCGCAAGTAGGATTCGGACGTGAGGAGAGCTCTGGTTCTGAGTGGGCTCGTGGTGCTTGCAATCGGTTTAGGAGCCGGGGCGACGCCGGTTTCTGCGACCACCCTGGGCAAGGTCGTCATCGCTGACGCGATGGTGACTGCGGCCCCCGCGAATGGGGAGTCCGCAGTCATCTTGACCATCACCAATGATCGCAGTGGGCCAATCTCGCTTACCGCGGTATCTTCTCCCGTGTCTGGAACGTCCATGCTCTACTTCGACAAAAACATGTGCAAGGGCAACCACGCTATGAGGTGGTTGGGGAATATCCTCATTCAGCCCGGTCGTGTTCAGAGCTTGGCCCTGAAGCAACAAGGGGTCATGCTCAGTTCGCTGCACTCGGCATTGATAAAGGGTTCTTTCGTCCATCTTGTGGTGAACTGGAGTGACTTTCAAACGGCGCACTCCGTCTCCATCAGAGCCAAGGTAATTGCCCCACCCAAGGGATTGCACTTTCACTTCACGGCGATGAACATGAATATGTAGCGGCGACCTTGGCCCTCTGAAGATACCGCTTGAGGATTGTGTAGTTCAATTGGTCCAAGCGGATTCTCCTGATTGGCGTCGGCTTGGTCAGTGCCTAGAACGAAACTTCCGCTAGGGTCGAGAGGCATCTCGCTGTGCGTCCAACGAAAGCCGTCAACGTCGGTCCAGTTGACGTGATGGCGCGAAGAGGAAGGCTCACCATGAAAATAGGCATCATTGGCGCGGGCAATATCGGTGGGACCCTGACTCGCCGCTTCACGGCGCTCGGCTACGAAGTCGCAGTCGCCAATTCACGCGGACCAGAGACACTAGGCGAACTCGCCGAAGAGACGGGTGCGAGCCCCGTGTCGGTAGCAGAGGCGGCGCTGGACGCTGACGTCGTCGTCATCACCATTCCCGCGAGCAAGGTACCGAACCTGCCGGTTGGGTTTCTTGACGGGGCCGCCAAGGACGTCGTCGTGATCGACACCTGCAACTACTACCCCCAGCAGCGCGACGGACGAATCGCCGAGATCGAAGATGGCATGACCGAGAGCCGTTGGGTGGCGAATCAAATCGGTTTTCCAGTCGTCAAGGTATTCAATGGCATCCGTGCGTTGCATCTGCTCTCGCTCGGCAAGCCCGAAGGCGCGCCACACCGCATTGCCTTGCCCGTGGCGGGCGACGACGAGCGGGCCAAGCACGTGGTGATGAATTTGGTGAACCAATTGGGCTTTGACCCGGTGGACGCGGGGGGCTTAGACGATTCTTGGCGCCAAGAGCCAGGCAGTCCGGTCTATGGACGTGACTACGACGCCGACGGTGTTCGACTGGCACTCACTGAGGCGTTGCACGTTCGTAGCCCCGAATGGCGCGCCTAAGTCTTTCTTCGCGCCGTCGTAGGTGGCCCTCGCCGGGCCGGTAGTCTCGTACGACCACCTCCCAAGGAGCTCGCATGATTCTTGACCTTTTTCGACTTGACGGCAAAGTCGCCATTCTTACTGGTGCCGGGCGCGGTATCGGCGCCGCGAGCGCGATCGCACTGGCCGAGTGCGGAGCGAACGTCGTCATCGCCTCGCGCACCCAAGCTGACCTCGACGAGGTCGCAGCCAAAGTCGCCAAAACCGGCCAGCGAGCCGTCACCGTCGCGGGCGACCTCGCGGACCTGGACGTGATGCGCTCACTGGTCACGCGGGCTCGAGAGGAATTCGGCCGCCTCGACGTGGTGGTGAACAACGTCGGGGGCGCGATCCCACTTCCGTTCTTTGACACGAGTCCCGAGTACCTCGAAGAGGCGTTCCACTTCAACGTGACCACGGCGCACGCGCTCAATCTCGTGGCCGTGCCGCTGATGCTCGAGAACGGTGGCGGGTCGATTGTGAACATTTCCTCAGTGATGGGCAGGGTCGCCGGCCGTGGTTACTCGGCCTACGGCGCGACCAAGGCCGCCCTCTCGCATTACACCCGACTGGTGTCCAAGGACCTCGCGCCGCGCATTCGGGTGAACGCGATCGCCGCGGGTTCGACCGCGACGTCGGCCTTGGAGATCGTGACCTCGACGCCCGAGTTGAAGTCCATGATGGAAGGTCTGACGCCGCTGCACCGCATTGCCGATCCCGAGGAGATCGCGGCGGGGGTGCTGTACTTGGCGTCAGACGCCGGGGCCTTTCTCACCGGCAAGGTTCTCGAGATAGACGGGGGGACCGATATCCCCAGTCTTGACTTCGCGCTGCCTGATCTGTAGGGCTGTCACCAGCGTTTCTTAGGCGCGCGAACTAGCATCTCAGTGACGTCACGATCTCGCAAAATGGAGCGTTTCATGGCCCTTCGACGTACCTTGTACCGCTACTACGAGCATCGTCTAGAGAGCTCATTACCCGCGGATCGGCTGCCCCAGCACATCGGGGTCATCTTGGACGGTCACCGACGCTTTGCCCGCGAGGCGACTGACGGGGAGTACCGCGCGAGTTACGAAGCGGGAATGGCCAAGCTCGAGGAGTTGATCTCGTGGTGTGCGGACCTGAGAATCGGTGCGGTGACCGCGTGGGTGCTCTCGACCGAGAACCTTCGTCGACCAGCGACCGAACTCGAACCCTACTTCGAAGTGCTCACCGAGCTCTTTAACCGCATGCCCAAGCTCGCCGAACGGCTCCACTTCACGCTCACGGTGAGTGGCAGCCTTGACTTGCTGCCGCCGACGCTCGTCGTGGCGGCCAAACAGGCGGTCGATCTGGTCGCCCAACTGGGTGAGACCCAGATGAACGTCAACATCGCCCTTTGCTACGGCGGTCGCCAGGAGGTCGTCGACGCGTGTCGCTCGCTCGTCGCTGACCTGCTCGCCGAGGGCGTGGCGCCCGAGAATCTTGCCGAATCAATCGACGCAAAGGGCCTCGCGGGCAACCTCTACGCGGCCGACCTGCCCGACACGGATCTCGTGATTCGAACGAGCGGTGAGTCTCGACTTTCGGGATTTCTCCTTTGGCAATCCGCGTTCGCCGAGTTCGCTTTCGTGGACCCCTACTGGCCGGCCTTTCGCAAGGTCGACCTGTTGCGAGCCCTACGTGATTTCACGCGACGTGACCGGCGCTTCGGCGCCTAGTTGGCTAGTTTGTGACCTTTGACCCTAACGATGATTCGCCAGGATATCTACCCTGACAAATAGGAGCGCTGACGTTGGCGCAGAGTGAGCCTCGGGCACTCCGGAATGGAGGCGGCACTGATGGTTTCCAAGAATCAATTGCAGGAACTCGACGTTCCGTTTTTCAATAATCTCACTTGGCCGGCGTGGCCGCGCTTTGACGAAATGTTTCGTGACGTCGACTGGCGTCGGCCCTTTCGCATTGAGGAATGCCACGAAGACAATGAAATGGTGATCCGCGCCGAGCTGCCCGGGGTGGACCCCGACAAGGACGTGCAGATCGAGATAGTTGACGGTCAACTCATGATTACGGCCCAGAAGTCAGAGTCGCACGAGAAGAGCGATCGTCACGTTCATCACAGTGAATTCCGTTACGGATCAATGACCAGAAGCGTTTCGATGCCCAAGGGTGTCGACGAGTCGAAGATCTCGGCGACCTACAAGGACGGTGTCCTAGAAGTCCGGGTCGCGATGCCTGAATCGTCCGTAATGGATGAAGGTCACCGAGTGCCGATTAAGAGGGTGTAGTCGGCACTCGGTGAGCATTAGTCCGAGGTGGACCGAGCGGACTGTGCAGGGTGTGTCTCGATACGCACCCTGCATCAGTTTGCAGCCGGTCGCTACCCGAGATCCTTGACGGGGACGTTGGGTTTCTGCTGGAGTAGGCGGATGCACGAAACCGCAGACGACCTGATCGACCTCCAGAACCTGCTCGACGAGAGCGACGCGCTCGCGGGACAGCACTGCGTGAGGTCATCACGCGAGCGGCGCCTCAGTGCGCGCGAAACGTGCGAACGATTGCCCGGTATGCGCCTCTCGGCGCTCGCAACGCTGAGTCGTGACGGGCGACCGTTCGTAGGACCGGTCGACGGCGTGTTCTTTCGCGGTTCATTTCATTTCAGTTCGTCGAACGATTCGTTGCGCGTGCGCCACATCCGCGAGCGACCCTTCGTAAGTGCCACCCATCTGCCAGGGGAAGACTTCGCGGTCACCGTACACGCCAGTGCGCTCGTGCTTGACGCCACCGACCAACAGCACTCGCTGCTGCGTGAGACGCTGCGCGAGATCTACGTGCCGGCCTAGGGCGCCCGATGGGACGAGTTTCTCGAATCAAGCGTCTTGATGAAGATTCGGGCCAGTCGAATGTTCACGTTCCACCTCGCCCAAGAAGTCATCATCGGTCCTTGGCGGCGCGCTTGGCTTCCTTGACCTGTTGGCGGATCTCCTCGCGCAACTCTTGCTTCGCTTGGTGGACCTCGCGCTTGAGCTGCTGGGACTGATCTCGAATGTCTTGGACGTTACGGCGTGCGCTGGCCCGGTAACCCGGCGTGCTCGCGTGCTTTTCCTTGGACTGAAAAGAGACGTCGGTCGTCACTTGCAACCAAGCGGCTTTGGCCTCTTTGAGGGCTCGGATGACCTGTTTACGCGCTTCGTTGGATGCGTCGGCGGCGACGCGCAGTTGATCGCGCGAGTCAGTGCCCTGGACGGTCATGGCAAAGGACCAGAGGCCCGTGTCGATGAGGCGTCCCGCCCGCTCCACTTCGCTGAGGACCAGTTTCTCGAACTGGTCCGGGGAGGTGTCAGCGTTGCCGTATTTCACGGTGGCGCGATAGTAGAAGCGCCAGAGCCCGAGCAAGGCGTCGGCCGCGATTTGGGGCTCGGGGTCTTCGGGATCGACACCCGCACGAGTGGCCATCGCGCGCGCGACGACCTGAGCGAGCCGTTCGGTCATGTCGAACTGCGCGGCGCGCAGTGACGGCGTGTCATTGACCATTTCGGTGAAGGCTCGAATGGGGGACATGTCAGACATGTTGGCGCCTCGCACGTAGGCGACAAGTTGGCGGACTTGCTCGGCGATCATGGCCTTGGTCGCTTCGACGGGTGAAGTTCGTTCGGCCCCGGGCCCGAACGAGCGTTCAATGCTCTCGGTGATCTCGTCTTCGCGGTCGAGGACCAGGGATTCTTTGGTGGGGAAGTAGTTGTAGATCGTTTTCTCCGAGACGCCGCAAGCGGCGGCGATTTCGGTGATCTTGACGTTGTCAAAGCCGCGTTGGACGAACATCATCGTCGCGGTGCCCGAAATCATCGAGCGGGTGAGACGCTTCTTGCGTTCCCGCAATCCTTCGTCCACGAGCCCCGGGTCGGCTTCGTCGCTCACGGAAGGTCGCCACTCGCCGACGCCGGGGCCATCAACCAGGTCTTCTTCCATAGCTCCATTATACAACGTTTACCCAGATTATTCTAGTTGCTAAATCTTTCTAGTGACTATATACTTGTCGCATGACCAATCACCAGACCACCACCGACGAACCGGTCGTTATCACCGAAGGCCTCACGAAGCACTTCGGCGACTTCGTGGCCGTCGCCGATTTCGACCTTCAAGTAAAGGAAGGCTCGGTCGTGTCCCTGCTCGGTCCCAACGGAGCCGGCAAGACCACGATCGTGCGCATGCTCGCTACCCTGAGCGAACCCACGAGCGGCACCGCGCGCGTCTGCGGATACGACGTCGTGCGCGACGCGGACAAGGTGCGAAGCGTGCTGTCGCTCACGGGCCAGTTCGCCGCACTCGAGGACAATCTCACCGCCCAGGAGAACCTGCTGCTCATGGCGCGACTTCGCGGGTACTCGAAGGCTTCGAGCCAACGAATCGTCGAGGGCCTGATCGACCGCTTCGACATTGGCGAGTTCCGCGAGAAACTGATCAAGTCGGTATCGGGTGGGCAGCGACGTCGCGTGGACCTCGCGGCGAGTCTGGTCGTCCAGCCCAGGATCCTCATCCTCGACGAGCCCACCACGGGTCTGGACCCGCGCAGTCGCCAAGTCGTCTGGTCGACGATCCGTGAACTCGTGGGAAGCGGCGTGACCTTGTTCCTGACGACCCAGTACCTCGAAGAGGCCGACGCGCTCGCTGACCACATTGTCCTGATCGACCACGGCCGCGCCACGGCGGCGGGCACCTCCAACGACCTCAAAGCCCTCATTGGCGACCAGCGCGTCGACGTCACCGCGGCCGACATTTCCAATCTGGACACCCTGGTCGCGGTGCTCGGAGGCATGTTCGAACTCAACGTCGACCGTGACCGGCGCATGGTCTCGGTACCCGCACCCCACGAACTGAGCGACCTGGCGGCGGTCACGGCGGCGCTCGAGAACAGCCGCGTGGCGATCGACGAGATCGCCCTTCGCCGCCCCACGCTCGACGACGCGTTCCTCGCCCTCACCGGCCAGACGCTCACGAGTGACCAGGAAAACAACCCAGAAGAGGTGGTCCGATGACCATGACCATTGACAGCATGACTCGCCCGGGCGACGAGGTCCTACCGCCGCGCCCCGGCAAGGTGACCCGATTCTTTCGAGAGACCTTGCTCCTGATCGGGCGGGGTCTTCGCACGATCCCGCGAGTGCCGTCGCGTCTGAGCGACGTCACCATCCAGCCAATCGTCTTTACGCTGCTGTTCCTCTACGTCTTTGGCTCGGCGATCCACATTCACGGTATTGCCTACCAGAACTACCTCCTGCCAGGACTGCTCGGCCAAAGCATGGCTTTTGGCGTCATCGGGGCGGGCGTAGCGACGGCGACGGACTTCAACACCGGGGTCATCGACCGCTTCCGGTCCTTGCCGGTGACGCGTCTCGCGGTCATCTCGTCACAAGTGATTGGTCAGGTCCTCGAGCAGATCCTGGGCATCGTGATCGTGGTGGTGGTGGGTCTTTCACTCGGGTGGCGCCCGCACATGAGCCCCTGGGGCGTGATCGAAGTCGTCGCCTTGATGTTGCTCGGGCTCTTCGCCTTCACCTGGTTCGGGGTGTTGATGGGCATGATCGTCAAAAGCTCGGACGCAATGCAGGGCATTGGCTTTGCGATTGTCTTTCCCCTCTCGTTTCTCGCCGGTACCTTCGTGCCGATCCAGACCATGAAACTGGTGCCGCGCACCATTGGAGAATGGGATCCACTCTCAGCCCTCGTCGCCGCCGTGCGACAGGTCACCCAGGGCACGCAATCGAGTGGTTCATGGCAACTCGTGCATCCTGTTATCTCGATGGTGGGGTGGTGCGTGCTCGTGATGGCGATCTGTGTGCCCCTCGCCCTGCGGCGATTCGCCAACGCCAACTAACCAGTCACCACGCAAGAAAGGGAGTGCCCCAGGGCACTCCCTTTCTCAAAACGGTCGAGCTTACGAAGGCTGACCGGGCTTGGCGGGCGGCGGGCCGAGCGTGGTGAGCGCGTCAGCGTGAGCCGTCATTGCTAGTCCGACCGCGGTCAGGAGAGCTCCACGATCCGCCATGCGCTGGTCAGTCGTGGTGGCCGCCGCGAACGCCGTCGCGAAGGTCGACTGCGCGGAAACCACCGCTGCGCGGTAGGCCTCGTTAAAGCCCTGGAAGGCAGTTACCCAGGCCGTGCCGTTGTAACCGGCCGGTGGGGTGGGCGGGTTGCCCGCCGCGGTGATGTCGCTCACTCGCAGTTCGAGCGCCGCGACGAGTGAAGCGTCGAAGGTCGCTCGTGCGGCCTGACGTTCGACCTTAGTCGTGGCGACCGCGAGGGCTGCTTGGTAGGTCGCGCGAGCGCTCTGGACCGACGTGTGGTACGTGGCGTTGATGCCCTGGAGGCCTTGTACGTAGGTCTTCCACTGTGCCTTGAACAACGTCCAGGCAGTCGTCGTAACCGTTGTGTGGGCGATTGTCGAGTTGTGCGCGTAGGGCGAAGCGTAGGCAACAGCGGGAACACTAACCCCGAGACCGGCCACCATGGCCAGAGCGGTGATGGACTTGATAGTGATGTGCTTCATCTGTTCTCCTTTCACAGGAACGCTCCTAATGGTAGGAACGCACTTTGTGAGTACGTTGTGAAACACCTGTTCGCGACGTGAGACCTTTCGGAGAAGTTCCTTAGAGCGCGGCTGCTGCGCTCGGGTGAGAGCTGGGTTGATCGTTACACCTCGTCGCGCGTCGGACTAAGAGTCAAGGAACGTCTTCACTTGTTCGGCCGCCGACGTCGCCCCATCGGGATGAGGACGTCGAGATCTTTGACTTACCTTCTGTCGGTCTCAACCTCTTCGACGGTCAACTCGGCCGCGGGATCCGCCTCGAGTCGTTCGTCGGGGATGGGCGTGCCGCTTCGCACCGACAGACCGTACGTGCCCGCGGCGAGCCGACTCTCGGCGCGCTCCACGGCCGCCAGACGAATTCGAAGACTCGCCGCGATGGCGTTGTTCTCCTCTTCGGAGGTGAACGGTTCGGCGGAGTCGGCGATGTCGCCCTGTTCGTTCGCGCCTTCGCGCTCGACGATGCCGACGTCCGTCGAGTGAAGAAGGAGCGCCTCGAGTCGACGACGTTCTTCGGCGAGTAACGTCTCGGCCCTTCGTTGGTCCATAATTACTCCCGGTTGGTGGTCCCTATCCCAATGCTAAGCCCGGACGGTTGGTCTGGGGCGTCCGAGGGCAAGCGTCCGGGTCTCACCATAATTTGGACAGCCGGCCCTCGACCAGCGCTGGACCCGCGATGGGCGCCAGGGCGGTCAGTTTCGCTGCTTCGATACGAGGGGACGTATGGAGCTGCTCTTCGAGGGTCTGGCGCACGGCGTCACTCAAGAAGCGCGAAGGTTGAGCCCAGGAGTGCTCGTCACGAACCCGGTGGTGATGGTAACGAAGGGGCACGTACACGTCGAGGTGGCGCCGAGCTCGCGTGACCGCGACGTAGAAAAGTCGCCGTTCCTCTTCGAGACCTTCTGGGGAACCGAGGGCCATGTCCGAAGGAAAGTTGCCGTCAGCAGCGTGAATGAGGTGCACGGCGTCGAATTCGAGTCCCTTGGCCGAGTGCACGGTCGACAGCACGAGCCAGTCCTCGTCGACCATTGGCGGACCCGCGAAGTCGCCGGTGGACGTGGGGGCTTCGAGGACCTGCTCTGCGGCGACGTCACTGAGCCGGGTCGTGTCGCCACACGCGAGTACGAGGGCTCCGAGGTCCTCGAGCCGCGCGACGGCGTCTTCGTAGGAGGCGACGATGAAGGGCGCGATCGCATCACAGATGCGCTGGGCGTGCGTCATGGGGGATTCGTGCGCGCGTGGGGTCAGTGCGTCGATCAGTCGGGTCGAACCATCTCGGGTGTCGAGCGGCACGTGATCGAGCGCTTCTGGCCAGCGCCCTTGGATGTCCTCAAACGACAGGGGTAGCGATTTGTCGCCGTCGCGCAATGCGTCGATCGCGCGACGCGCTCTCGCAGGACCGACGCCCGGCATCAACTGGAGCAAACGGAACCACGCCATCTCGTCGCGCGGGTTATCAGCGAGACGAAAGGCCGCGAGCAGATCCTTCACGTGAGCCGCCTCGAGGTAGCGCAGGCCCCCGTACTTGATGAAGGGTATGCGTCGTCGCGAGAGTTCGATTTCGAGGTCGGCGCTGTGGTGTGACGCGCGAAAGAGGACCGCCTGGTTCTGCAGAGCGACACCTTCCTCGTAGAGCTCGAGGACGCGGTCCGCGACCACCTCGGATTGGTGACGTTCATCGGCGCAGTGCACCAGGCGCGGAGCGCTCGCACCGAGTACCGGCTTGTCCTCGCGCAGGGTGGCGCAGAACCCTTCGGGAGCATCGGCGCCGAGCGCGTTGGCGACCTTGAGAATCGCCCCAGAGGAGCGGTAGTTGACGTTCAAGGTGATCGTCACGAGCCCCGCGAAGTAGTCCTGGGCGTCGAGCAGAAAGCGTGGTGAGGCCCCGCGAAAGCCGTAGATCGCCTGGGCGTCGTCGCCCACCATAGTGAGACGCGAGTCGCAACGGCGTAGGCCCATCAGGATGTCTAATTGCAATTTATTCACGTCCTGGAATTCGTCGACGAGGACGTGATCAAAGACGGCCCCCAATTTCTTCCCTACGGTCTCGTCTTCGACAGCCGCTCGCCAGTAGAGCAGGAGATCGTCGAAATCTAAAAGACCGAGAGCGCGCTTTCGCGCGACGAACGCCGAGAAGATATGGCCGACCTGATCGCGGCGGTCCGCGCACCAAGGAGTGTGCTCAGCCATGATGTCACTCAACGCTTCGCCAGTATTCACTGTTCGCGAATAGAGAGCCGCCAACGTGTTCTTCTTGGGTAGCCGGCGTTCATTGCTCACGATGCCAAGGTCGCTTCGCACGAGGTCCAGGAGGTCTGCGGCGTCGCTCTGGTCGAGCACTCCGAAACAATCACTCAGTCCGACGACCGTGTGGTGTCGCCGAAGTGTGTGGTGGGCAACCGAGTGAAAGGTACCGCCCGAAACGCGATGAACATGAGCGTTGGCACGAATTGCGTGGACCCGATTGAGAATTTCGCGGGCCGAACGCCGGGTGAAGGTGAGCAACAGAATACGTTCGGGATCGATGCCCGAGTCGAGCAGGTACTCGACTCGGGCGGTCAGGGTTGTGGTCTTGCCGGTGCCCGGTCCCGCGATCACGCGCAGCGGCTGGTCACCGAATGAGGCGGCTTCGCGCTGACGATCGTTGAGGTCGGTACGAGCTGCGAACATAGTGCGAACCTACTGAGCCTGTGTGACATTCATGTTGGACACGAAGATCTGTGCACCAGTTAAGTTTCGGCGTTTCGACTAGACAAAGTCACGGCCATTGGTACCAAATTCCAGAAGTACTGATGCCGACTCGAGTCCCGGGATACCTAATCCACCGGCCAACGAAAGCCGTCGAGTATCAAACGCGTGAGTTCCCCCGCCGGCACGGGCTTTGACAGCAGGTAGCCCTGAGCACGCTGGCACGATAGTTCCTTCAGCAAGGTCATTTGCTCTCGGGTCTCCACTCCTTCGGCCGTCACTTCGAGCTTCAGCGCAGCGGACATCGCAATGATGGCGGCGACGAGCGCCGAATCGTGCGAATCGCTACCCAGTCCGTCGACGAAGGCTCGATCGATCTTGACCGCGTCAAAGGGGAACAATTTCAGGTAACTGAGCGAGGAGTAGCCCGTCCCGAAGTCGTCGATCACGAGGCGCACGCCGAGATCCTTGAGCGCCATGAGTATCTTCGCGCAGTGGTCAATGTCCTCCATCAGGATGCTCTCGGTAAGTTCGAGGGAAAGGTCTGTCGGGCAAGCCCCAGACTTGGAGATCGCGCCCTGCACCATGGCGATGACCTCGGAACTGAGGACTTGTCGAACGGAGAGATTGACGGCCATGGTCATATCGGGCTTGGTGTTCTGCCAGGCCACCAATTGCGCGCACGCCTCATCTAAGACCCACGCGCCAATGGGGATGATGAGTCCAGAATGCTCGGCGAGCGGTACGAAATCGTTCGGGTTTACGAGCACTCCGCTTGGATGCTCCCAGCGCAGCAGCGCTTCAGCCGATACCAGTTCTCCCGTCCAGATATTGACCACCGGCTGGTAGTACACCGTGAACTCGTGGCGCGAGAGGGCCAGGGCGAGCGCCGAGGTAGTGGCCAGTCGCTGCTCCACCTTGTTGTGGAGGATCTCATCGTAGAGCGCGATACTTCCTGGCCCTTGTCCCTTGGCCCGATACATCGCGAAGTCGGCGGTTTGGAGCATGGTTTCGGGTGTTGAATTTGCGTCTGACGCGGTGATCCCCATGCTGCCGGTTACTCGTACTTCACCGGCGCTGAGCTGAGCGGGTTGCTTAATCGCGTCAAGGATCCGATTACCTATGGCGTCAATCTCGGCGTCGCTCGCGCCCTCACAGACCACCACGAATTCGTCGCCGCCAAAGCGGGCGACCGTGTCTCCCGGGCGAATGGCGTCCCTGATCTGATGAGCGACGTGCACCAGCAGTTCGTCACCAGTCGAGTGGCCCAGCGAGTCGTTGATCTCCTTGAAGTTATCGATATCGAGGAACATGGCACTCACGTGTGTGCGGCCTCGCCTGGATCGCACAAGGCTCTGGCTCAGTCGATCGGTGAGCAGCGCGCGGTTGGGTAGTCCCGTGAGTTCATCGTGCATCGCCATGTGGGCGAGCTCGTCGGCCAATTCCTTGTTCTTCGTGATGTCGAGCAGGTGGGTGAAGAAGTAGAGGGGAGCTCCTTCGCTGTCGCGCACGATGCTGACGTGGGTCGCCGCCCACACCACAGAGCCATCGGGACGCAAGTAGCGCCGTTCGTCGGCGTAGGTCGAATCGCCATTGCGCACCTTCTGGTCAAGGATTGTCATGAGAGGAACATCATCGGGATGCGTGAAGTTGGCCCAGAGATGACCGACCAGCTCTTTCTCTGGGCGGCCGAGCAGTTCACAGACGGCCTGATTGATCCGTAGCGGCAGGCCCGTCAGGTCGACGATGGCCGTTCCTATTGCGGACTGTTCGAACCCAGCCTCGAAGCGCAGTTCGAGTCCGTGGCGCTCTCGCTCGAGTGCGATGCGCTCGGTCTCATCACTCAAGGTGCCGACCATCTTTATCGGTCTGGCGTGATCGTCGCACTGGACCTCGGCCCGAGCTTTGACGTTTCGTTCTTCGCCGTTGGCTCGTACTATGCGAAAGTCGATGTCGAACGCCTCGGCGCGCAGCGTTGCGCCCAACCAAGTTCGACTGACCGACTTCTTATCGTCGGGATGGGTCGACGCAATAATCAGTTCCTTGCTCGGCGTGAGGTCCGTCTCGATCCCAAGGATCGTGTACATCTCATTGGACCAGGTCATGGTGTCGTGCACGACGTCGTACTGCACACCCGCCACGTGAGCGATTCGCTGGGTCTCGATCAATTGGCGTTGGCTCTCGCGAAGCCTTAAGTGGGCGGCACGCTGTTCGGTGACGTCGTGGGCAATCCTGGAAACACCAATGATCCGTCCCCTCGCGTCCATCAAGGGCGAAACCGACATCTCGACTTCGATGGGCACATCGTTCTTCGTAAAATGGATGCCAGTGACGCGTTCGGGGATTCCGGTCGCAATGACTCGCTCGCGCGACGCCTTCGCCTTTGCGTAATCCTTGGCGGGTATGACGCTTGTGAGAGTATGACCAATCACATCGGTGGCTGATGTTCCAAAGAGTTTCTCAGCGGCGTCGTTCCAACTCGTGATGACGCCATCGAGGTCAGCTCCGAAGATGGCCTCGCCTGAACCCTGCACGATCGTGGCCAGAAGCAAACGCTGGTTCTCGGTATTGAGTTGATCCGTGACGTCTAGAACCACTACACCGATGCCAATGACCTCGTCGTCGATGCGGATGGGGTAGTAGTTGGCGATCCACTGGTGCGTGCGCAAAGGGTCGGTGTTCGAAGGTCCGATGACTTCCTTATTGAGCACCGGTGAGCCACCGCTGAGTATTCGACGGAAGGCGGGCTCGATCTGAGTCCACACGCCGGGCAGTGCCTCGGCGACGTGTTGACCAATTCGCTCACTCACCGTTGAGCGCGTGATGCGGGCCAACTCCTCGTTGATGAGCCGAACACGAAGGTCACGGTCTATAAAACCCACGCCCACGGGTGCGTCGTCTAGGACCATCTTCAGCAGGGCCGTCGCCTCACGTTCATTACGAGTGGCCGCCCGTGCGAGCTCCTCGTGCACTACCGATTCTTCAATGTCAACCGCAGTCAAGATCCAGCTCTGAGAATGACCGAGGGCATCGCCGAAAGGACGGGCCTTTACTTCATGCCAGCGATAAGAGCCGTCACGGCTGCGCAGACGATACCGACTGGAAAACAATGTCGAGTCACGGATTGTTGCTCTCCATTCCTTTCTTACTCGTTTGACGTCGTCGGGATGCGCGAACGACAACCAGTCCCACGCTTCGTCCTCGCTCGGGGAGAGGCCCGTATAGTTCTCTCCCTGGCTATTGAGTAACTGACTCTGCCCTCGAGATGAAGACGTCCAGACGATGACCGGTACGGAGTCCCAGATTCTTCGAAGCTCAACGTCGCTAACGTCTATACCTCTCGATGGGGCGTTGGCCTTCATGCTGACCAACTCACGTAGAAGTTGCTCGCCCGCGTTGCTCGAGGTGCTCGCAAAAAAGGCGCATGGCTCAAGTCCGTCTTGGCGTCATCTCGCTTGATGCAATCACCACGAGTGAAAGTGGACCGTGCCGTCACGAGATATCAGGTACCTTCATTCTCAGCGCCGCCGGTTGTATCGGCAGGGGAGTACTTGGCCAGAACTTGACGAGCGATCTCAAAGTGCGACAACTTCGGCGGAGGTACGCCCGGATTGACGTCGTCAAGGCCAAGTCCCGCATAATTCTCTGGCTCAGAGGGAGCACTGGCGCTGGGATCGGTGCCCGTGACGTTGGGCTCGGGCAACGAGTCGATCCCACCTTCGGCCGCCGGTTTCGATGAATTCATCGCGCTGCCCCATTCTTGGATGGTCACCGAGGTCTGGAGCGACGTACTTGCGATATTGAATTCGGCACCACCCGTTGTGATGCTCAATTGCTAAGTAAATTCTACACCTGATATCTAAATAATCATACGAAAGTCTCGGTTCAGACTCGCGCGCAGAGAAAGGATGCCATTTTGTAGTGAATGGCTGAATTATGCGCCCACTACTGACGCAGGGATGGTCGAGGAAAATGGCTTGATCGGCAGAAAGTCTCATTGCGTGCCGCAGTAGCTTAGGACGACGTTTGTTTTACCGGGTCATTTGGGAATTCTCGGTCCTACGCCCGCGATGCAGTCGACGCTAGCTTCCATCGTTCATTTGCACTACTTCGGTCGAGGACAAATTGCTTACGCTAAAAGGCCCACTTGCACGATGAACCGATATCCAGACATGCGTACCTTGACTGAGTATGGACATAAATAACCGTAAGTCAGCAATTCAGGGTCCCTTCCAAATCGAGACCCCGGCGTCGATCGGCGACGCAATCCGGCGTTACCGGGCCCAAGCCGGACTCACCCAGGAGCAATTATCGCGTCGTACGGGTATTCGTCGGGTGTACCTCTCAGAGATGGAGAGCGGTAAAGACACCGAGCAGATCAAGCGACTCTTGACGGTGCTGCACGAACTCGGTGTATCGGTGTCGTTCGAGAAAATCCAATGGCCACTCGACAGATTCGCCGAGGTCCAGGAGTTACGGGCGTTGGTGCATTAGTACTCGGCGATTGGTTACTTCGAACTGACGTTTTGTACGCCTTGTGTCCAGTTTTCGGTACTCAATTCGGAGCGACTATCCCGACCCGAGTCAAAAACGTCGTGAGCACTTCGAAGGAATTATCGTGAGAAGTTTCAAGACGCTCATGAGGCGAGAGCTCAATGTACTTCTCAATCATCATTGCGTAATTCGTCAAGTGGCGCTCTCAAAGCTGACTTCCTCGGTCGTCGCGGTCCCGGCTGTCCGGCCCGGCGCGTCTTGGTAGGTCCAATACAAGTTCGTGTGTGCAATGACTTTGTCGGGTGTGGGAGCTCCCCACTCTGTATGGTCATCGGTCGTATGTGCGTCGCTGACGAGGAGCGCGTCATAGCCTCTGACAAAAGCACCATGAAGCGTTGAACGGATGCAGGCGTCGGTCTGGGCGCCAGTGACGACCAGCCTCCCAACACCGAGGTCGTTCAGCACTTTCTCGAGATTGGTTTCTTCAAAGGAGTCGCCGTAACTCTTTTGGACGAGTGGTTCATTTTCGTCGGGATGTAATTCGGCGACGATGCGCCACGGGTCGCTACCACTTACGAGGTCCTCGTCAGAGTGCTGGACCCAGACCAGAGGAACGTGTTCATCGCGTGCCTTGTTGACGAGCGTATTGATGTTCGCGATCACTGCGTCGCGCTCGTAGGCGTCTGCGACGACGCCTTCCTGTACGTCGATGACGAGAAGTGCGGTGTTGGGGCGATGGGCGAGTGTGGTCATGATCTTCCTCTGCGAGTTATCTCGGATTGTAGAGGCACCCGGTGACATCGCAAAGGCAAAGTGTCTCGTCACCTCGGGAATCTTGCGAAACGGAGTGCTCGAGGACCCACGCCGGCGAAGCGGCGGTGATACCCTCCGATACGGACTGGGCTCGCCAAGGTCTAGAGGAGAACAATGACCAGCGCTCGAAGGAGAGACCAAGACGTCTTTGGGCGGGCGCTCTTGGATTGGGCCCACGGCGGGACCACGCACGAGGTTCTTGAGCGTGTCGACGGTTTTGCTCAACTCGGTGCAGGCCCCGAGGTCTACCTCTCGGATTACAAGGGATGGCCCGCCGCCGAGCGCGCCACCCTTCGACTCTTACGTGGTCGCGTACTGGACGTGGGTTGCGGGGCGGGTCGCGTGACGCTAGAGCTGCAACGGCGCGGTTATGACGTCGTGGGTCTGGACACGTCGCCCCTGGCGGTGCGAGCAGCGAGGGTACGGGGTGTAAAGGAAGTCTGGTGCTCGCCACTCGAGGACTTGGGTCCCAAGATCGCCCGCTTTGACGCCCTCGTGCTCTTTGGGAACAACTTTGGCATATTCGGAACACCACGGAGGGCTCGACTGGTGTTATCGGATCTGGCCGCGAGTACGAAGCCCAGCGCACGGATATTCGTTGAGAGCACGAGTGCGTACTACGGCGGTGCGCCCGGTTTTGATCGCTCGTACTACCGCCAGAATCTACAACGGGGGATCACGCCCGGTCAGGGACGATTTCGTTTTCGCTACGAGGACTTGCGAGGTCCGTGGTTCAACTGGCTCTACGTCTCACCGCGCGAGATGAGCGATCTTCTTCGTGGCACCGGATGGCGTCAGAGTCGTGTCATCAGCGCCGAACGAAGCGAACCTTACGTGGCGGTGTTGGAGAAAGACTGATGGACGTTCGGCTTCGCGCCGGCGAACTTGCCCCATCGCATCCACGGCGCGAATTGCAGAAGAAGGATTCACGGCGACTCAGAGTAGTGCGTCAACTCTGGAACCTTCTCAGGGTTGACCCAACAAAATGGGCGAACAGCCACTATTGCCTCGGCTGGAGAATACGCTTGTCCGATGCGGATGAACGAGTGGTGGGGCGCTCTAAGGGAGCGTAACTTCCGGCTCTTCTTCATCGGCGAGACAACCTCACAAATAGGTACCGGCATGGCCCCAGTCGCCATCGCCTTTGCCGTTCTAAAACACGGTACGGCGAGTGATGTGGGTTTCGTCTCGTCGGCCGGTTTCGCACCCGTTGTTATCTTGATTCTCGTGGGTGGCGTCATCGCCGATCGATTCAGCCGTCGAGTCGTCATGTTGAGCTCGGACCTGCTTCGTACCTTGTCCGAACTCGGTCTGGGACTCTGGATTCTCGAGGCATCGCCTCCACTGTGGGGATTCATGGCGCTCGCCGCCGCGGTGGGAATCGGTACGGCATTCTTCAGTCCCGCGCTTACGGGACTCGTCCCTCAAGTGGTGTCCGCGGGCAAGTTGCTACAGGCGAACGCCCTCAACAGCCTGTCGGGATCCATCGCCTGGATAATCGGTCCAGCGATCGCCGGGATAATCATCGCGGTGTCGAGCCCAGGGTGGGCGGTCTTGATCGACGGACTGACGTACGCCGTCAGTGTGGTGTGCCTTTATATGATCTCGATCGAGTGGGTGCCGAGTGAAACGGTCGAGACCTTTCTTACGCAGTTACGAAGCGGCTGGACTGAATTCTGGTCACGAACCTGGCTGTGGGTCATCGTCGTTGAATTCTCCTGTGTGAACGTGCTCATCTTTGCTCCGATGTTCGTGCTCGGGCCCGTGATCGCCAAGCAGTCCCTCGGGGGAGCACCGGCGTGGGGCTTCATCCTTGCGCTCCAGGGCGCCGGCGCCGTGCTCGGGGGCTTGGTGATGCTGCGTTGGAACCCTAGAAGGCCGTTATTCGTCGCCACGATCGTGATGGTGGGTTGGCTCTGGCCGCTTCTCGCCTTGGCCTTTCGTGCGCCGGTGCTCGTGATCGGCTGCGGTGGGTTCGTCGCCGGAATTGGGCTGACAATCTTTGGGACCCTCTGGACGACCACGATGCAGCGAGAAATTCCGCCAGAGGTTCTGTCGCGTGTCAGTGCCTACGACTGGTTTGGTTCTCTGGTCTTTCTGCCGATTGGGATTGCTGTCGTCGGGCCAATCGCGGCGGCGTGCGGCATCACCGCCACCATCGTCGGTGCCGCGATTCTTCTCTTCACGATGGTTGGCCTTACGCTCTTGGTTCCCAGCGTCGTAAGGATGAGGTCGCCAGCGGTAAGTCCTGGATCATTACTCAGCTCCGACTGAAGCGAGGGACCACGTGAATGGTGTCCTCGTAGAGCACGCCTTAGCGTGGTGCTCGAAATGACACGCGAACAACGAGCATCAGGTGGATTCCCGAGCTCATTGGTTCGTTAGGGACAGGGCGTCGTCGACGAGCCCTTCTTGTAGGTAGCGGTTTCGGACCGCATCGAGTTGAATCTCGTGAATCGACGCACGAAAATACACCACCTCAGATGGTGTCAGCGAGGGGGGCCATTCCTGTACCTGATCTGGATACTGCGGGAAACGACACCGAAGCGGCGACAATGTTCAAGATCACCGCCGTGGCGAGCGGGTAGAGCACCGACGAGACGCCTGAGAAGTAGAGAAGAAGCAGCACCAGAAGCATTGCGACGATAACTAATTGGCACATTCGAAAGACGCGCCACGTTGGGTCGGACCAGTAGGTCCAAGCTCGAGAGGTGGTTGGTTTCACGCGCCGCTTTTGCTCGTAACTCACAACGAGAGGTGTCCCATTACATCGTAATGTCGAGCACAAAAGCCGAGGTGCCGCGATTGCCTGGAGACGCTCACTATTTGAGACCAGTGGCGCTTGCGTTCTAGAGCGCTGCGAGCAACGCCGTGCATGCATCGTTGGGAAGTGGACGCGAGTAAAGGTAACCTTGGCCGTACTCACAAGGCATCTCAACCAAAGCGTCAGCCTGGTCTTGGCGTTCGATACCTTCGGCGACGACCCTCATATTCATCGATCTCGCCAGATGGCAAATGTCTTCAACGAGCAGCATCGAGCGAACCGATTGGGGCAGTTCAGAGGTAAAGGAAATGTCGAGCTTGAGTATGTCGAAGGGGAAACGACGCACGTACGAAAGAGAGGAGAACGCAGTGCCAAAGTCGTCGAGCGCTAGTTTTGCACCGAGTCCCGTGAGCTGAGTGAAGAAGTCCATCGTTCGATCGGTATCGTCCAGTAACACGGTTTCGGTGACCTCGTAGACGAAGTCAACTGGATCGACGTCATTATGAGTCATGATGTCCGAAATTGTATCCACGAGATCGGGGTCCGAAAGATCTCTCGCCGACAGATTGACGCTCATGTAGAGCCGAGGTTCTGAAGGAAAGTCCCCTTGCCACAGCTTGAGTTGTCGCGCCGCCTCTTCCCAGACCCACTGGTCAATCTCTATGACGAAGCCGGTCTCTTCGGCGAGCGGCAAGAACTGATCGGGGTACAGGAGTCCACGTTCTGGATGTTGCCAACGAACCAGGCCCTCGAAACCAACGATGCGCCCACTGGCGAACTCAATAATTGGCTGATAGTGCAGCACCAAATCTTCGAGTTTCGGCAGTGAGTTCCATTCTTCGTTGGGCACCGGGAGGCCCGCCGCTACTCGAAGTACGGCACTTCGAAGATCCTGGATCGCTCTGGTCTTAGTGACCCACGCTGAACTTCCTGCTCGCATTGACTCATACAGCGCGCCGGGGCGCTCCGATCCCGAGAACGTGATGACCTTCGCCCCCGGGCACACGGACCGCAGGGTCCTGATCGCCCTCGGGGCGTCCATGTCCGGCAAGGTGTAGTCAATGATGATCACGTCGGGTTGCTCAAGTCTGGAGACTTCAATGCCTTTGGTGGCATTGAGGGCCGTGCCGACAACGACTATCTCCGGTCCGTCTCTCAGCAGACGCACGACGCTCTGGACAATCATCTCGTGATCGTCTATGAGCACCACTCGAATCACAGTCGTATGACCTCGCGGTCCAGTACCTTGCGAACGTTTTCTAACAGAATCGCTTGATCAAAGGGCTTCTCCACGAGACGGAATTCCGTACCGAGGACCGCTTCGGCTTCGAGGACCGGTTGAGCGTGGCCTGACATGAAGAGCACACGGATGTCGGGTCGGAGTTTGCGGACCTCGTTGGCAACCGTTGGTCCCTGCATGACGGGCATGATCACGTCAGTGAGCAGAAGGTCAATGCGTCCAATGTGGGAAGTCGCAATCTCAATCGCTTCGGCGCCACTCGAGGCGGTGACCACGGTGTAGCCATTGCGGGTCAGTATCCGCCTCGTCACCTCACGCAGTGCACTCTCGTCGTCGACCACGAGGACAGTCTCCGCGCCGTTCAAGGAATTAAGTCCGCTCGTTCCGTCATTTGGTTCGCCTTGGTTGACGTCCTGAGGTGCCCGGGGTAGCAATATCGTTATCGAGGTTCCGACGCCCTCGTCGGAATAGATCTTGGTGTGCCCACCTGATTGGGAGACGATTCCGTAGACGGTGGCGAGACCGAGTCCTGACCCTTCGCCTCTCGGCTTGGTCGTGAAGAACGGTTCGTACGCTCGATCGCGGACCTCCGCGGACATGCCAATGCCGTTGTCGCTGACTCGACACGACACGTAAGAACCTTCTGGAATCCCGGGACTGGTGTACTCATCTTCAACGATCTCGCGCACTGAAGTGTCGATCGACAAGGTGCCGCCCGACGGCATGGCGTCGCGGGNNTTAATCACGAGGTGAATCTGCTCACCAATCGTGCGTCGAAGAATTTGCTCCATTCTCGTAATGGCGCTGTTGAGGCTCAGCGCTTGGGCCTGGACAACTTCTCGACGTGCGAAGGAGAGGAGCTGATGAGTGAGGAGGCTGGCACGCTCAGCGGCGAGTTGAATCTGTTCGACGTCCTTGAGAGGAGCTTCCCATTTTGAACCGTCAGGAGTCGCGGCAGCCGATGACAGCTCTTCGGCGACAAAGGATGCGTAGTTCAAGATCACTGCGAGCAGGTTATTGAAGTCATGAGCGACGCCGCCTGCCAGTTGACCAAGGCTCTCCATACGTTGTGACTGGTGAAGTTGGGCCTCGAGTCGTTCCCGGTCGGCGACCGCCTCTAGACGGACCCCCTCGGCGACTGTCTTCTCGCCCTCGGCCTTGACACGCACGCCTTCGGCCACCGTCTTTTCGCCTTCGGCCTTAACGCGCTTAACTTCAGCCACGGTCTTTTCGCCCTCGGCCTTAATTCGTTCGGCCTCGGCTTCGAGACGGAGTCGCTCGGCTTCTTCTTTCTCTCCTTCGGCGGTGACTCGAACGGCTTCGACTTCGAGACGAACGCGCTCGGCGACCTTTTTTTCGCCCTCGGCGGTGACCCGGTCGGCATCGGCTTCGAGACGGACGCGCTCGGCTTC
>PKZO01000010.1 GCA_003133125.1 Acidimicrobiaceae bacterium
ACGATCTCGTCGATGTTGCGACCAGTCGAAGCCGGGTAGGTCAGCGTGAGCTTCACCTTCTTGTCGGGTCCGATGATGAAGACGCTACGTACGGTGAGCGTGTCGTTCGCGTTCGGGTGGATCATGTCATACAAGTCAGCGACCTTGCGGTCTTGGTCACCAATGAGCGGGAAGTTGAGCGCGCTGCCCTGAGTCTCTTGGATGTCAGCCTTCCACTTGTCGTGTGAGGCGACGTCGTCGACCGAGACACCGATGATCTTGGTGTTGCGCTTGTCGAAGTCGCCCTTACGAGCGGCGAACGCGCCGAGTTCGGTGGTGCAGACCGGTGTGAAGTCCTTGGGGTGCGAAAAGAGAATGCCCCAACTGTCACCGAGCCAGTCGTAAAAATGAATTGTTCCTTCGGTGGTCTCGGCGGTAAAGTCCGGGGCCACGTCGCCTAGGCGAATCGCCATGTCTTTGCTCCTTCGCGTGCAAGTGCCAGTCCCTTGACTGAGCCTCACCACTTTAACCACAATAAAACATATTGTTACAAATCTCTATTTGATTTATAGGTAATTACCGCGCCCGGGTAGCGCGCCTGTGAGACTGGGGTGATGAGTGAAACCACTCCCCCCGTCGTCGCCGCGTTCGATCTGGACGGCTCGCTCACCGAAGGCGGCAGCGTCTGGCGCTGGTTGCGCTTTCTCGCCGGGTCTGGCGCGGTCTTTCGCGCCGCCCTTCCCCTCTCGGTGCCACTGATCGTAGGAGCGGTGCGCAGTGGGCAGTGGGCCGACCACGCCAAGGAACGACTCTTCGGTCGCCTGCTGAGGGACCGCGACCTCGAAGAAGTTCGCGACGAATCTCGCACGTTCGCCATTCGCCACCTCGAGGTCCGCGGACGGGCCAAGGTGCTCGAGCGACTGCGCTGGCACCAGGCCCACGGCCACGACGTCGTCGTCGTGTCCGCCTCGCCTCAGATCTACGTAGACGTGATCGGTGAAACGCTCGGCGCGACCGGAGCGATCGGCACGCGCCTCGCCGTCGATCCCCTCGGACATCTGTCGGGCAGTTACCTCGGGCGAAACTGTCGGGGTACCGAAAAAATGCGTCGCTTGAGCGAATGGATCGAACAACGCGACTACGTCGTCGCACCAGAGATCTACGCCTACGGGAATTCGCGCGGCGATCGTCGACTTCTAAAGGGCGCGGACCACCCCTACGACGTGGGAAAGCTGGGGCGCTTGGGGACGCTGCGCAAGTACCCGCGCCTACCCGCTGACAACGACGCCTAGAGCTGGCGGATCGAAGCGCCCAGTTCGACCAGGCCGCCCTCGCGTCCGTTGTAGGTGACTTGAATCGAGGCGGCCTGTTCCTTCCACGCGATCACCGTGCCGTGGTAGTCGACGATCCCGACGTTCACGTCGTAGACCCCGTCGAGCAGCGGGATCTGCGGGAGGTCCACGCCCACCTGGTTCGCACCGGGTTTCAAGTTGACCGGCGAGCCCTGGGCGTCGCTTCGACTCACGAGCATGCCCGCGCGAGTGAAGAGTTCCATGACGAAGTTGCCGCTGTAGGCGGTGTGCGAGGAGATGTGCACGTCAAAGTGCATGCCCGCGCCGCTTCGCACGTCAAAGGATCCCGTCGGCGTCGTGACCGAGTCGATGGAAACCTCGGCCTGGTGACCGACGCGGTCGTGCTCGACCGCGTCCTCGAGCAGGTGCTCGCGAAAGATCCTCAGTGAATCCTGGACCGGACCATTCGCGATCATCAATCCTCCGTCGAGCACGATCGCACGATCACACAACGCGCGTACTTGGTCAGCCTGGTGCGTGACCAACAGGATCGATCGACCCTCCTCTTGAAAGGTCCGGATGCGGTCGACGCACTTCGCCTGGAAGCGCTCGTCGCCCACGGTGAGGACCTCGTCAACGACGAGGATGTCCGGATCGACGTTCACCGCCACCGCGAAGGCGAGACGCACGTACATGCCGCTCGAATAGAACTTCACTTGGGTGTCGATGAAGTGTTCGATCTCGCTGAAGGCGACGATGTCGTCGAAGATCGCGTCGACGCCCCTCTTGGAAAGTCCGAGCATCGCGCCGTAGAGATAGACGTTGTCGCGACCCGACAACTCGGTCTGGAAACCCGCACCGAGCTCGAGCAACGCCGCAAGACTTCCGCGCAGTCGGATTTGACCACTCGTGGGCTGTAGGACCCCGCAGATGCATTTGAGCAGGGTTGACTTTCCCGAGCCGTTATGGCCAAGGATGCCCACCGTCTCGTCGCTCGACACGGAAAAACTGATGTCACTCAAGGCGCTGAAGACTTCTGTCGACCCGGACCTGGGGTGCAAAAGCCGTTCCTTGAGCGACTGGCTGCGTTCGTGATGAATCTTGAACTGCTTGGAGACGTTCTCGACGTCGATGACGGTAACCACTACAACTCTGACTCGAAATTACCTTCGAGACGACCGAAGATCGTCAGCGAGAGCAGAAAGAGCACGATCATGATCCCGAGCAGCGTGAGGTTCATGAATGCGAACGACGACATGGACCACGTGGGCAGGATATTGATCGCGGGGTGAGGTGGATTGGTCGAGAACACGGTGGTCTTGACGTAGAAGATTCTTTGAAACGTCAAGATGATGGGAGTGATCGGGTTGATGAAGTACATCCAGGTGAGACCGTGGTCGTGCAGGCGTTGGGCAATCGTGTTCTGATAGGAGTAGACGACGGGCGACAACCAGAACCAGAGTTGCAGCAACACTTCCATCAAGTGACGCATATCGCGCAGGTACACGGTCACCGCCGACATGACAATGGCGACCGACGCGGTCAAGAGGTACAACGCGACGAATGAGATCGGCAAGATCCACAAGAAGCCCCACGCCGGCGCGCGGCCGAGCGCGAGTAGGAACAGGCACAACACCCCAAGTTGAATCGTGAAGTAGACCACCGAGGCGCCGACGTTCGCGAGCGCCAGGATCTCGCGCGGGAACGACACCTTCTTCACGAGTCCCGCCCGGTCCACGATCACCCCCGTCGCCATGTTCACCGCTCCCATGAACATGTTCCACACGATCAGACCCGCGAAGAGGTAGAGCGCGAAGTTCGGGTAACCGTTCTTGGTGATCACCGAGAAGACCAGGTCGTAGATACCCAGTGTCAGGGCCGGTGACAGCATCGACCAGAAGATGCCGAGCGTCGAGTTCTTGTACTTGATCCTGATGTCCGAGAAGATCAGGCTCGTCAGCAGTTCGTGGCGAGACCAGAGATTACGAAGTCGCGTAGGAAGGTTGGCTCGAGCGCTAACGACGCGAACCGGTGCGTCCTCGAGGGACCTACGTTTTACCTTCGCCGGTGAGGCGTCACTCACTAGACCCCTTGACGAAGCGCCGAACGGTCAATCACGGCGTCGATAAAGCCATACTCGAGCGCCTCCTGGGCAGTGAACCAACGATCGCGGTCCGAATCGGCCTCAATTCGCTCGATACTCTGGCCTGTATGAAACGCAATGCGCTCGGCGAGTTGGGTCTTCATGTAGACAATCTGTTCGGCCTGGATGGCGATGTCCGACGCCTGGCCCTGCATGCCGCCCATCGAAGGTTGGTGCATGAGGATGCGGCTATGGGGCAGTGAGAAACGCTTGCCTGGTGCACCCGCGCAGAGCAAGAACTGGCCCATCGAAGCCGCCATGCCCACACAGATCGTGCGGATATCGCAGTTCACGTACTGCATGGTGTCGTAGATCGCGAGTCCGTCGGTAACCGAACCCCCCGGTGAGTTGATGTAGAGGCTGATGTCCTTATCGCGGTCCTCGGCTTCGAGCAAGAGCAGTTCCGCGCAGATGCGATTCGCGGTGTTCTGGTCCACTTGTGAGCCCAAGAACACGATGCGCTCGCGTAAAAGCCGCTGGTTCAGATCGTTCGTGCCGAAACCTTCTGGCATTGAGGAGTTAATCATGGGTCCAATCTACCGTGCTCGACTGCAATCGCCTCGATCAAGGACCTAGAGTGGAGTCTCTTGCGGGCGTGGCGGAATTGGCAGACGCGCTGGTTTTAGGTACCAGTTCTTCGGAGTGTGGGTTCGAGTCCCTCCGCCCGCACCGTTCGCCAAAGGGTCTGACAGCGTTGCTGATTTCATCTGCTAACGTAGGTACATCTGTTTGCCGCATTTCGCGGTAGAGACCGATTCGACAGTGACATTTCGAGTTGGGCTCATCTCAACTTGTAGGAGTCATATGTCTGTGTCCTTTGCCGACCTCGGCGTGCCCGCCAACCTCGTAGAGCGCTTGCGCGAACGCGGTATCACCGAGGCCTTCCCCATCCAAGAGGCTGCGCTGCCTGACGCCCTCGCCGGGCGCGACGTCGTGGGAAAGGCCGTCACCGGCTCGGGTAAGACCCTCGCCTTCGGCCTGCCGCTCATGGCCCGCATCACCAAGGCCCGGCCCCGCAAGCCCGTGGGCCTCGTGCTGGTTCCCACCCGTGAACTCGCCGCCCAAGTCCAAAAGGAGCTAGCGAACCTCACCGACGACCGGGGCCGGCGCGTCATCTGCATCTACGGCGGCACGTCGTACAGCGTCGCGCGCAAGGCTCTGAACTTCGGGGTCGACGTCGTCGTTGCCTGTCCGGGCCGACTCGAGGACATGCTCGAACAGGGCGCCCTCGACCTCTCCTCGGTCGCTACGGTCATCGTCGACGAGGCCGATCGTATGGCCGACATGGGCTTTTTGCCCTGCGTGCGTCGCATCGTTGGCGCGACTCCCGAGAACCGTCACGTCATGCTCTTCTCGGCGACCATGGGTCCTGACGTCAAGTCACTCGTACGCGAATTCACCCATGACGCCGTCATCCACGACGTCGTAGGCGAAGAGGCTCCCAGTGACGTCGATCACTTCTTCTGGCGCGTGCCGCGCGACCAGCGCCCCCAGTTCGCCGCCGACATCGTCGCAGAGTACGATCGCGCGATCTTCTTCACGCGCACCAAGCACGGTGCGGACCGACTCGCCCGCCAACTCGAAGAGCGTGGGATCTCGGCGGTCCCGTTGCACGGTGACCGTACCCAAGCCCAACGCGAGCGTGCGCTGCGCAGCGTCAAGAGCGGACAGGTCCGCGTCCTGGTCGCCACCGACGTCGCCGCGCGAGGGATTCACATCGACCTCATGCCCGTGGTCGTCCACTATGACCCACCGGCCCAAGCCACCGACTACCTGCACCGTTCCGGTCGCACGGGACGCGCGGGCGCGACGGGCGCGGTCATCTCACTCGTGGGTGAAGACGTCATTGGCCAGGTCAAGCGTCTACAAAAGGCCCTGGGTATCACCGCTTCGATCGAGAGCCCGAGCGACGCTCGGGCGATTCGTCTGGGAGCCGTCGACGACGCCGTCGCCGCCGAACGTCTCGATGACCGTGGTGGCAAAGGACGATCCGAGCGGCCCGCCGCGCGTGAGCGTGGTCCTCGTTCCTTCGAGCGTCGTGAGCCGCGCGAGCGCAGTTCCTTCGAGCGACCTGAGCACAGTTCGAGCGATCGTCCGCGTAGCGAGCGTCCGGCGCGACCTGAGCGCGCACTTAGCGAGCGTGGTGCTCGACCCGAGCGCGCCTTTAGCGAACGTGCTCCGCGCACCGAGCGTAATTTCAGCGATCGTACCGCGCGCCCCGAGAGGGCGTCGCGATCGGAACGAGCTCCGAGAAGCGACCGCACGTTCATCGAGCGCACCCCTCGACCAGAGCGTGAGCACCACGGGGCTAGTCGCTCCGTGCCCTCGCGCGGTGCTGGCCGCGAGGCGGTGGTGAGTTTCTTCAATGACTCCAAGGGCTTCGGCTTTGCCAGTGACGACAAGGGTGATGACTTGTTCATCCACTTCTCGAACATCGTGGGCGACGGCTTCAAGTCACTCAGCCAGGGCCAGAAGATCACCTTCGAAGAGGCCAACGGCCCCAAGGGCCGCGAGGCGCGAAACGTCCGCGTCGTCGGCGCCGGACGCGATCGTCGGTACTAAGGTCTCTGACCGTGTCAGAAAAGCCGCTCGTCGATCCGCACCTGGGGCCAGTCCCCGATGACCTGCTCGTTGAGGAGATCATCGTGGGCGCCGGCGAAAAGGCCCAGGTTGGTCAGACCGCGGTCGTTCACTACGTGGGGGTCGGGGTCACGAGTGGCGAAGAGTTCGACTCCTCGTGGAACCGTGGCGAACCCTTTACTTTTCCCCTCGGCGCGGGATACGTCATCAAGGGCTGGGACCAGGGCGTGGTGGGAATGAAAGTCGGGGGACGACGTCGCCTAGTGATTCCCGCGCACTTGGGCTACGGCGATCAAGGCGCCGGCGGCGTAATCGCACCAGGCGAAACTCTTATCTTCGTCGTCGACCTGGTGGAACTGCGTTAGACGAACGGCGGTACGGGCATGTCGGTGGCGAGCATTCGTTGGTAGTCGCCGTAGCGCTCGCAGCAGATCTCGGCGAGCAGACGCAGTCGGTCGTTGGGATTGCTCAGGCTCACCACCTTGAACTGATCGAGCACCGACATGGGCGTCATCGAACAGAGTTGCCAACTACGCACCCACGGGTCGGGGTCCATCTCACAGTTGGCCTGGAGACATTGGTCGGCAAAGACCTCGCTCTGGAGATTGCGCAGCGCGCGCACCGCTGACTGGGTGGACTTGAGCAGCGCCGGTTCGATCGCCACTTCGTCACAGCATCGCTCACTCGCGACCGCCCTCGGGTAGGGATCGTCCTCGAGCCACGAAGAGACCTCCACACAACTGATTCCCTCGACCATGACGAGGGTCTTGCCATCGATGAGGTGGTGCGCTCCAAGTATCTGGACGATCGTGCCCACCGAGGTTCGTTCGTCGTTACCACCGACCTCCGAGCCCCGCTCGATCAGGCAGGTCCCGAACTGATTTTCGGGCGCGATATCGTGCAGCATCTGTCGGTAGCGCGGTTCGAAGATGCACAGGCCCACGACTTGGTGAGGAAAGACCACCATGCCCAACGGGAACATCGCAAGCTGCTGGTTCTCCACAACTCCACCCTAAAGGTGAACGTAGCGTGAACGTGCCTAAGGTTCTGCCCGCTTCGCGAGCGCGACCGCGAGCCCTCGAAGGGCGTTACCCCGGTGCGAGATGGCATTCTTCTCCTCGGGTGACATTTCAGCGAGAGTCCGGCCCCCGCCACCCTCGGGCGCGAAGACCGGGTCGTAGCCAAAACCCCGGGCGCCGCGTGCGACGAGGGTGATCGAACCTTTGAGCGTGCCCACGACCACGAGGTCCTCGTGATCGGGGTAGGCGGCGGCGATGACGGTGCGAAACTCAGCGCCGCGTCGTTCGATCGGCACCTCGGCGAGCTCGTCGAGCAGTTTTCGCACATTGTCCTCGTAACTCGCCTCCTCGCCCGCGTAGCGAGCACTCCATACACCCGGTCGTCCTGAAAGCGCGTCGACGAAGAGCCCGGTGTCGTCGGCGAGGGCGGCCATGCCGGTCGCTTCGACAAGCGCGCGCGCTTTCAAGGTGGCGTTGCCTTCGAGGGAGTCCTCGGTCTCTTCGACGTCGGGTACCCCGAGGGGACGCGCCACCAGCGTGACGTCGAGGTCCGCCAGGACCATCCTCATCTCCTCAGTCTTGTGCGCGTTAGCCGTCGCGAGGACGAACGTGGTCACCGCACGCGAGGCGCTGGGGCCGTGGCGAGGAGTTGGCGCTGAACCGCGTGGATCTCCGCGATGCCCGCAGTAGCCAGATCGAGCAACTGGTCGAGTTCGGCCCTGGTAAAGGCCGCCACTTCAGCGGTACCCTGCACCTCGACGAAGTCGCCCGCACCGGTCATGACGACATTCATGTCGGTCTCGGCGCGCGAATCCTCCTCGTAGGGAAGGTCCAGCATCGCCACGCCGTCAATGATGCCCACCGACAGCGCGGCGACCACGTCACTTAACGCGTGCTCCTTGACCGTACCGGCCTGGACCAAGCGCGTGATCGCGTCGTGCAGGGCGACGTAACCCCCGCAGATCGACGCGGTCCTCGTTCCACCATCGGCCTGGAGCACGTCACAGTCGACGGTGATCTGCACGTCCGCCAAGAGTTCGAGTCGCGTCACCGTGCGTAGGGACCGTCCGATCAGGCGCTGAATCTCGTGGGTGCGTCCCGATTGCTTGCCTCTCGCGGCCTCGCGACTCGCGCGCTCGGGCGTTGAACCGGGCAACATCGAGTACTCGGCGGTGACCCATCCCCGGCCCGTGCCCCGGAGCCAGCGTGGGACCTCCTCTTCGACCGAGGCGGTGCACAACACCCTGGTGCGACCGAAACTCACCAACACCGAGCCGAGCGCCATCTCGGTGAAGTCGCGTTCAAAGCTGAGGGGTCTCGCCTGGCTCGGGGTACGACCGTCACCTCGTAGTTTGGACATCGCACTTCTTTCTGCTCGCGTGACCACCAACGGTAGCGGAGAACGGAAGCGATCTAGAAGTAGATGATCTTCTTCGCCCGCTCGACGACGTCGTCGATGTCGTCGCTCCAGGCGCCCGTTGACAGGTACTTCCAGCCGTCGTCGCACACGATCGTGACGATCGTGGCGCTCTGGTCCTCTGGGATGAGTTTGGCGCACTTGACCGCGCCCGCCATGATCGCACCCGAGGAGAGACCGACGAAAAGTCCGACCTCGGTCATCCGGCGCGTCCATTCAATGGATTCGCGCGGACGCACCACGACCTTGCGATCGAGGAGTTCGGCGCCGTGGTTCTCGACGAAGATCGGTGGGATGTAGCCGTCCTCGAGGCTGCGAAGACCGTCGACCATTTCACCACTCGGTGGTTCTACGGCCCAGATCTGAACCCCAGGTTTGGACTCTTTTAAGAATCGTCCCACGCCCATCAACGTGCCCGACGTGCCCAGGCCCGCGACGAAGTGCGTTATCTCGGGTACGTCGCGCAAGATCTCGGGTCCGGTGGTGCGGTAGTGAGCTGCGGGATTGGCGGGATTGGCGTACTGGTACAAGAAGACCCACTCGGGATGTTCGAGGGACAACTTCTGGGCGAGTCGCACCGCGCCATTCGAACCCTCGCTGCCGGGTGAGTCAATGATCTCAGCACCCCAGGCGAGTAAGAGTTGGCGCCTCTCGGGCGACACGTTCGAGGGCAGCACTACCTTCAAGTGATAACCCCGCAGTCGACACACCATCGCGAGGGCGATGCCGGTGTTACCCGAAGACGGTTCGATGAGTGTCTGGTCGGGCTTGCCCGCAACGAGCACGCCATCGGCCTCGGCTGCTTGAACGAGCGAGAGCGCGACGCGGTCTTTTACCGATCCGGCCGGGTTTCGGCCCTCGAGTTTGGCGAGGATCGTGACGTTCGGGCTCGGCGACAGTGCGCTGACGTCGATGATTGGCGTATTGCCAATGAGGTCCAGCACCGACGCATAACGCGTCACTAGTCGGCTCCACCCGCTACCGCCGGCAGCAGAGTGATCTCGTCTCCGTTCGCGACCGGGGCGTTCACGCCGCCGAGGTAGCGAACGTCGTCGTCGTTGATGTAGACGTTAAGGAATCGGTGAAGGGTCCCGTCGTCGTTGAGCAGCTGGCCCTTGACGGCCGGGTAGGCGTCACTCAGGCCGGTGAGCACGTCGCCAATCGTGTCGCCCTCGACGCTCAAGGTGACCGCGCCACCCATGGCGGGTCGCAAGACGGTGGGGATACGAAGGACTGCGCTCATACTTCCACTTTCGACTTGGCTCTAATTCCTGACTGACTACGTCAACTTTAGTGCGCCAAAGTCAGGTCGTGTCACCCGGCGTTCTTCACCGGACGGTAGAACAGGGCGAGTTGGCCAAACGCCCCTACCACCCCGAGCACCAGCACGATCACCAAATCCGTTGTCGCCGACCACGCAAAGATGTTCCACGCGTGATCCAGGGAGAACCGGCCCGCGCCGAGCACACCCGGCACGAGCGCGGCGACCGCGAGGGCGAGACAGTGCTCGATACCCCCGCCCTTGTTGGCAATGAAAAAACCGTTCTGGCGGTGCACGGTCACGATTGCGACCGTCATCAAAGAAACGAGTCCCGCGGCGGCGAACGTCGTGAAGAGACCCAGCGTCAAGAGCACACCAACACCCATTTCGGTACCGGCGGCGAGAAAGGCGTTGAGCTTGCCCGGACGCACCCCGATCTTCTCGAACCAGCCGGCCGTGCCCGCGATCTTGCCGCCGCGAAACACCTTGTTGTAGCCGTGGGCGAAGATCATCGGACCAAGGAAAAGTCGCACGACGAGCAGCACCACGTTCACGGTGGTGGAGTTGGACGAATACGTCAATGTGTGGGTCATGGTCAGTCGGCCTTCTTTTGAGTTCCGTGGGAACCAGTGGCCAAAGCCTAGTGACCGATTACTTCTTCTTCGCTCACGACGCCTCCGCTGATGCGATAACTACGAAGCACCGTTGGCACGTCACGCAAGGAGACCACGACGTAGTGCCAGGACGGATCGGGCGCCTGGGCGACGTCGGTGGGACTGGGGTACGCCTCGGAGTGCGTATGCGAGTGAAAGACGCCGAGCACCTCCAGGCCCTCGTCGTCCGCGCGACGATACGCGTGCAGTAACACCTTGGAATCGATCTCGTAGACCTTGGCCGAGTGCAGCACATTCTCGCTCACGACCACGTCACGCACCTCGGCCCGCTCAGCGTCACTCACGCCGAGCAAGAGCCCGCAACCCTCGTCGGGTAGGGCCCTGATGCACGTGGCGATCATGGCATCACCTAGACGCTGGTCGTAAGAAAGCACACGATCACCCTAGAGCCCGTGGGTCGCAGTTACTTGTTCACTAGCCTGTTCCAATGGCCCGAGCCAAGCAGATCAAAGAGCGGCGCGCCAAGGCCAAGAGCGAAGCTGCCAGTGGCGACCGAGTGGTCGCCACCAACCGTCGCGCCCGTTACGACTACGAAATCCTCGAGACCCTCGAGTGCGGCATCATGCTCACCGGCTCCGAGGTCAAGTCGCTTCGCGAAGGCACCGCCCAGATCACCGAGGCGTACGCGCGTATCGATGACGGCGAATTATGGCTGTTCCAGATGCACATCCCCCCGTGGGCCTTCGCGGTGGGTTTTGGCAGTCACGATCCCGACCGCAAGCGCAAACTCCTCGTGCACCGTCACGAGATAAAGGACTTGCACGACCAGACACAGACCCAACCGCTCACGATCGTCCCCTTGAAGCTCTACTTCAAGGACGGTCGGGCCAAGGTCGAACTGGCCCTCGCGCGAGGCAAGAAACAGCAAGACCGTCGCCAAACGCTCGCCAAGCGCGACGCGGAACGCGAAATGGCCCGTGCCGTGCGTCACGCCGAGAAGTTCTCCTGACCGGATCGCACCGATGTCGGGTACGCTGGTGTTGCGGCTAAGTGAGTCGTGAAACAACGAGGGGATGATTGGTTTCGACATCAGTCGTCGAGGTGAAAGAAGCGAGCCGTGGTCTCCGGAGCCACGTAAAAGAGCCGGAAACAATAAATAAACGCCAAGCCTCAGCTTGCGCTTGCTGCTTAGGTAGCAACGTCCGCCTGGACCCAGCCCTGCGGTTCAGATATCGGGCGTCATAATGTGGGGCTTACCTTCAGAGTTCGTTAGTGGCTTCGGAGGGACAATTCAGCTGACTAAGGATGGTCGCAGGTGCCAACAGCAGCGACCTTCCCTACAACCTTCTGGTGGCTGCGCTCGGAGAATAGTCACTAAGGAACTGATGGACCTGGGTTCGATTCCCAGCATCTCCAAGGACGCCCGACGCTTGCTTCGGACGTTGTTGGAGATGACCAAGCCCGCGCCGTAGGTGCGGGCTTCCCACTTTGCCAGAACTTTCGAGTGGCTCCTTTAGTTGATTGGCGAAATGTCGGAAGCAACCCTGTCTTCCTTCGTGGATGAACTTCTGCGAGCGCCCGCCGGTGTGGCACCCTTGGCCCGCTTGGAGATCACGCAACGTAACGACATTCCTTGGTTCGGATGGCCATCAGACTGCGACCCAGGCTCAGTGCAACGCGCCGCGTCATCGGTCTCGGCGATGCCATACGGCGAGCTTCTCGAGTTGGCTGTCTCTTCCGCCGAGCGTTTAGCTGGACCATGGAGCGGCGAAGCGCTCATGGCACTCCCCTACTTGTATGAGCATGCAGTACATCGCCGTCCGATAGCCGAGGCGCTATCCGATAAGTTCCGCACAGAGTTGTGCCCTGACGCGGACTTTGGTGCGCAACAGTGGTGGCATGAAGAGCCGCGCGATCGGAAAGAACTCGCGACCACATGTTTCACGAACTACTCGAACGTCTACGGGAATGGTGAGTTCACTTGCAGCGGCCTTTGGACGGCAACGGACCCGCCGCCACAAGTTCACGACGCCCTTATCGTGGCCTGGGACTTCTACGGTCGGCCAACTACGCGATGGCTACTTCCGGTCCGCTCGAACGCGCGCGTTTGGAACATCAACGGTCCCGAAGACTGGGCACACTTGGTCGAGACGTATCCAAAGGTTGCCAACGGGTCTCACGCGGGTTGGGAACTACCCGGACCCAACCAACATCCCTCTGACCTCAAGAAGTTTAAAAATGTTATTTCTCAGCACGCAGTACGAACTGAAAGGGTGGTTCACGTGCTACCCGACTGGGTTGGCGTCGCCGCCGATTTCGATGGGGTGCACCTCAGTTGGGCAGGGTTCCTCACCACCGAGGGATATATCAGCGACCTTTCCAATGCCGGCACCACGATGATGCGCTACTGGGGAAGCGAACGCACACTTTGGCTCCATGACGTGTTCGACGAACCAAAACCCCTCGATGCTCCTACGTTGACCGGACGGGTCGGAGGTGGCGTTGGCGTTGACGCTTCTAGCGACGCTGAGCGTCAGGTATCAGACAGATTGGAGCTCGAAGGACTCTTGGGTCGTGAAGGCGTCAAGCGTGAAAGTTAGGCGTATTCAACTTCTGACGTGAGCAGCGACAAGGGTTTTGTCGTCCGTATGAGTTACCTGCATTTCCAAGGACGCACGACGACCACAAGATCAGGGCGACGTCGAGGAGGCGAGCAGCGCCGCCACGAAGTCCCCAGGATGATCGACGGTGACGAGAAAGCTCCGCCCGCGCGACAACTGCACGTCGAGCGCCTCGCCCCTGCGGGTGATCAATGACGCTTTGCGGAAGAGTCGCAGACTCCCCCGATAGCCCCACGCGATCATCTGGGCGTCGGAGAGGTCACGCGACGTCGCCGCGACAACTTGGCGCGCGCCAAAGACTTGACGAAAGTAACCACGGGGTCCGTAGGCGACTTCTAGCGCCCGACCTTCATTCGTCGAAACGACACGAACCACGATTCGCGACGCGAGCACCATGAGCGCGGCGAAGAGCAACACCACCACGTACGCCAAGTCCAAGTAGACCTCGGGCACCGGACCGGTCAACGCACCGGCGATGAAGACCCCCACGATCACGAACAACGCCAAAACCAGGGCGAGCACGACGACGACGCCCGACGAGTTGAGACGTTGCTCTACCACGACGTCGGAGGTTCGCACCGGTTCAGACTAGGCGAGCCCCGCACTCGCCAGCCAAGGGCAACTGGTCACATAGTTGCTCTGACCATTGGAACACATTGGCTTTCGAGTACAACGTCCTGAGAGCCTCGAGACACACCAAGTAGAATTCTCGTGCGCCGCAGAAAGTAACTCTCGTTCATCGCCACGACGTCGATCTCGATGCCCGCGTCCCCCACTGACCGCGTGGCCAGGGGGACACCACCGCTTTGAAAAGGGATAGACACGTGACAACACTGGAGAGCCGCCGATGGGTCATCCTTCCCATCCTGTGTCTCGCCGTGTTGATCGTGGTCATTGACAACACGATCGTGAACGTGGCGCTCCCCACGATCTCGCGCCAGCTGCACGCCTCCACGACGTCACTGCAGTGGGTGATCGACGCCTACAGTCTTCCCTTCTGCGGTTTCATCCTCGCCGCGGCGGGCATTTCTGAACGATTCGGTCGAAAGAGGACCATGCAGTTGGGGCTCATGCTCTTCGCGCTCTTCAGTGCCGTCGCCGCGTGGTCGCATTCGACCGAGGCGCTCATCGGTGCTCGAGCACTGATGGGCGTGTCCGCGGCACTTACGGTGCCCTCCACGCTCTCACTCGTCACCGCCGCGTTCTCCAACGAACGCGAACGAGCCAAGGCCTACGGTGCCTGGGCGGGCACGGGCGGCATCGCCGGACTTACCGGTCCTATCGTCGGTGGAGCTTTGATGCTGCACTTCTGGTACGGCTCGATCTTTCTTATCAACGTCCCGATCATCGCGGTGATGTTGGTCGCCGTACAGATTGCTGTGCCCAATCTCGATGCGAGTACGCGTTCACCGATCGACGTCTTCGGTCTCATCGAGGGCACGGCGAGCGTCACCCTGCTGGTACTCGCCATCATCCAAGGGCCCTCCTGGGGGTGGACGAATCCACTGGTCCTCGTTTTCTTCGGCGCCGCGCTCTTGCTGATGGCGTCCTTCGTTCGCCACGAGCGTAATCACCGTGATCCCCTGTTACAAGTCCGCCTCTTCGCTTCTCGGCGCTTTTCCACCGCCTCGCTCATCCGTGTGGTGGGTTACGTCAGCATCTTCGGCTACACGTTTCTGCTCACCCAGTACTTCCAGATTATCCGCGGCTACTCACCATTCTCGGCCGGCTTGCATTCGATTCCACCAGCCCTGTGCGGCATGATCATCACGCCACTCGGCGCCTTCGCCGCCCTGAGGTTCGGCACTCGCATGGTCGTGGCGACCAGCGTGCTCTTCGCCAGCGCCGCTTTTCTCATGATGACCTTCAGTACGCCCGTTTCCTCGTACTTCGGGTTCATTGTCGTGGTCCAGGTGTTCTCGTCGGGAGGGATGAACCTCAGCAACGCCCCACTCACCTCTACCTTGATGACCTCACTTACACCCGACCTGATCAAGTCGGGCTCGGCGGTCAACGAGGTGACCGTGCAACTCGGTGCGACGATGGGCGTCGCGATAATGGGTTCGATATTCTCATCCACTTTCATTCCGGGTGTCGCGAGTGCGTTCCGAGCACACGGACTTTCCTCGGTCGCCGTACTGCGTGCTCAATCATCGGCGGTGGGCGCCCTCTCGGTCGCCAAGCATCTCGGTGGCCCGCTGGGTACACAACTGCACGCCATGGTGTTCTCGGTGTTCATGCAAGGATTCCACCGGGTCTGCATCCTGATCAGCATCATGCTCTTTCTGGCCGCCGCCCTCGCTTACAGGAACCTCGGCCCGACCGCCCAGGTTTCTCACCAGAAGGTCTCGAGCCCGTTACCGCCGGCGACCGAATAGTTCCCTACGCGCGCTCGAAGATCGACTTCGGTCTCTGGTCCTATACCGGTGGTCGCGGGTCGTATTGGATACCTCGGCGCACCTGAATCGCGCGCTCCGAACTGACGAAACGGCGAACGAGGTGCAACGCCATATCGATACCCGCCGAGACGCCCGCGCTCGTGACGAGGTCACCCTCGTCGACGAAGCGTTCCTCGTCGCACACTTCTATCGTGGGATCCAACTGTGCCAAGAGATCGAGCGAAGCCCAGTGCGTCGTGGCGCAGCGCCCCTTGAGCAAACCCGCCGACGCGAACACTAACGAACCCGTGCACACGCTCACGAGCATGGGCACTTTGGTGCGCTGTTCGCGTAGCCACGCGAGCTGAGCGAGGTCCTTTAGATGGGCGCGCGTGCCGAACCCACCGGGATAGACGAGTACTTCCAGCTCGGGCACGGTGGCGTAGGAATACTCTGTCACGACGCGCAGTCCCTTGGCGCACGTGACCACGCCGCCCTCGCGTGAAAAATTCACCAGTTCATACTCGTCTTCGGGAAAATTCTTGGTCCAGTGCCCGAAGACCTCCCACGGCCCCACCGCGTCGAGTTCTTCCATTTCGTTGAACATCAAAATCCCGATGCGTTTGGTCACGGCGCGCCCTCACGCCCAGTGCCCCAGATAATGCGAGGTACGAACATTTCGATGATGCCTAGACCGCTCTTCATGGGAACAGACTATTGGCACACATGGCCGTGAAAGCTTAGGGCTGGACCTCGCGTGGTTTCGCTCGCGACGAACCCTCGCTCAAGAGTTACGAAAACTGCTCCGAGAACTGCGAGGTGAGAAACGACGCGTTCGCATCCAAAGGTAGCGACTGTTGCTTCTCACGAACCCCTGGGCCCTCTTTCCCCGGGCGCTCAAAGAAGTGCGCTGAGCCAGCCATTCACGGCTTGGGTAGTGACGCCCAGACAACTACGCGGCCCTCACATGCTCCTTCGTAAGTCCCAGTGTTCTAAGGAAGTGTCGGACCTTGATGACCTGGTCTTCGGTGAGGTCCCGCGTGCGAGTTGAACCAAAGGAGACAGTCTCACCTTCAACCGTTACCGCCCAATTGCCCCGGTGCGTTTCGTGCACCTCGCCGAATCGAGCGAGAAGCGAGCAGACGTCGTGCCACTGGATGTTGTGACACAGCGGATGACTGAAGAGTCTTTGAGCGGTCAGGCGGTGGTGATGGTCCAACTTGATTGACATGGTCAACCCCCTCGCAAGGGCCGAACTCTTCTGCCCTTTCAGGAACTCTGTACCCTCTGGACACCATTGTCAAGGAGTGCCACCAATTCGACGTGCTCGGTCATAGGAAAGAGGTCAAATGCCCTCAGCGCGACCAGATCAAATCCACCCGCCAGAAGCCCTTTTAGGTCCCGCGCGAATGTCGCGGCGTCACATGACACGTAGACCACCCGGCGCGGCGCTCGGCGAATCAGCGCTTCGACGACACCCTTGGCGAGACCATTCCTCGGCGGGTCGAGAATAACGACGTCGCCGGGTCCAACAGCGTCGTTGATGGCTCTCGCGCCGACCATCCATTCGCGCACCTTCACCTGTCCCAAACCCTCGGCGTTCTGTCGCGCGTCGCGAACCGCGTGAGCCGACGACTCAACGGCAGTGACGTGTCCTCGTGGCCCCACCGCCTTCGCCAGTGGAACGCTGAAGAGTCCGACGCCGCTAAAGAGGTCGACCACGTGGTCCCCATCGTTCACGTCGGCGTAGTTCTTCACGGCTTCGACCAGCAACGCGGGTGCACTGCGGTGTGATTGCCAAAACGAACGCGGCGACACCGAAAACACGTGTCCGTCAACTTTGACCCTGGACTGCGTGGAAGGCTCGAGCGGTTCGCCCCGCAGCGAACACAGTTCGAACATGGTGCCCCGATGGGTGTCGCGGCGAACGACGGCGAAGGGCTCACCTTCGCCAATGGCGCGCAACTCGACTTCTTCGGCGCCGTCCCAGGACGAAGCGAAGGCAGCCCCAAAGGCATCATCGGCGATCCAGCACGAATCGAGAGCGACCAATTCGTGGGACCTCGCACCTCGCAGGGCCAGTCGTCCCTCTTCGTTCACCGCGCAGCGAAGGCGCGTGCGCGAAGCGCGCGCACCCGAGGGTGCCGACTCGACCTCGACGATTCGCTGTAGACCGGCGATGCGCGACAAGTGCTCGCCCACTAGCGCGGACTTCCACGAGAGTTGCGCGTCCACTGACGCGTGCTGCAGGTCACAGCCCCCACAACCTCCCGGGTGAGCGTACGGGCAAGGCGCACTTACACGCTGCGCACTCGGCTCGAGGATCTCCAAGGCGTCAGCGCGAGCGAACTTCGCGGTCTCTTCGGTGACGGTGGCGATTACGAGCTCACCGGGCAGACTGTGACGCACGAAGACCACCCGCCCGTCGCCGAGTCGTCCGACGCCGCCGCCCGTCGCGGGCCGCTCGATGCGAACCGTCTCGCGCTCAGCGTTGATGGCATCGCTCTTCACCACCGCAGCCTACTTAAACGCCAGTTTTAGAGAAATTGAACCCTCAGCTCGCGACGTGCGTTAGAAAGACGTCAACCAAGTCGAACGCGCGCACACGAGCGGCCGGGGTCTCGCGCGCGGTCTGAGCGAGCAGCTCGTCGCGCGAGGCGAACTCACGAGGATGCTCGACAAGATCAGCTTCGAACCAGTCCCGAAGTTGACGTTCGTCGACCTCGGGGTGGAACTGGACGCCGACGTTCTTGCCCACGCAAAAGGCTTGCACGGCGTTCGGGGTGGTTGCCCAGAGTTCTGCCTGAGCGGGCAGGATGCAGCGGTCAAAGTGGAACTCGAACCACGGTCCGGGCACAATCTTCGCGTCACCGCGCGACTCGACCTCGTACCAGCCAATCTCTGGCGCGTCGGACGGTTCAACCGTGCCGCCATGAAAACGACAAAGCGCCTGGGCGCCAAAACAGATGCCCAGAATCGGCACTCCTTGTCGCGAGGCGTCGTCAATCAACTCGAGTTCACGGCCGAACCAGGCCGCCTCGACCTCGTGGTCGTAGACCGATTCCTTTGAGCCGAGAATGACGAGCACGTCGTATCCCTCTAGGGATGGCGTGGGCGTCGATTCGTCCATCATCACCAGATCACAAGAGAACCCTCTCGCGCCAAAAGCCTCGCCGATCAATCCGGGAGTGTCCTCGAGATGATGGCGAACGAACAAGGCGCTACTCATGATGCATCGACTCTAGTGAACTGGCACATCATCGAACTCATCAAGACACCGCGGCGGCTCAGCCGCTCGGCAGGGACCATCCCAGTGACGTGGCAATTTCTTTGCACGTGGGACACAGCGGATATTTCTGTGGATCACGGCCGGGCACCCACACCTTGCCGCACAGGGCCTTGACGGGAGTGGCGTTGACCATGGCGCCGACGACCGAATTGTCGAGCGGCACGAATTCCCCGTCCTTGGGTGTGTAGCCCTCGAGCACGATGTGCGTGAAGCGTTCGTGATCGCCTTCGTCGATCTGGGGTGTCGACTCAATGGTGACCTCAAGGTCGGCCTGGGTACTCACGGCTACGACACTAGTGAGAAGTGCGCTAGGTAAGGTCGTGGTGCCATGAAGAAGCGACGACGCGTAACCCCCACCACCAGGCCCGTGGGTCGCGTCGCGTCACACTTCACGCGCGAAGGAACGCCCAAGACTTCGTATCGAACCCAGGGCGAAGCCCAGGGAGCCGCGCAGTTGGCCTGGACGCTCAACGGCGTCGACCTCAACTCGTATCGCTGCGACTACTGCCACCAGTGGCATATCGGCAAGCGCTTTCGCGACGATTAGCGAATTCCTGCGCGAACGGGCAATATAGAATGACTCGAAACGAAAGGCGCACCATGTCGGTCCAGGCGTACATCTTGATTCAGTCTGAAATTGGCTCGAGCGAGGCCGTGGTGCACGCCACACGCGCCGTACCCGGCGTCATGGAGGCCTTCGAGGTCACCGGCCCCTACGACGTGATCGTACGCTGCGCCGCGGACAGCGTGGACGACCTCGGAAAGTTCATCGTCGGCGCCATCCAAAAGGTTCCGGGCATCACCCGCACCCTCACCTGTCCCGTCGTCAACATCTAACCGAAGGCTCCCGCGGCCTTCATAGTTTCGAGGCGCTCGGCACTGATCCCCCAACTCGCGAGTCCTTCGCTCGTCCCCGATCCCGGCGTATGCGGTGTCATTCGTATGGCACTGGGCGTCTTGGAAAAACGCGGCGCCGGACTGGGCTGAACAGCTCCTTTGGTCGAGAAAACTGCGCGTTCGACGTTATAGGGGTGCGTCGCCGCCTCACTCGGTGAGAGCACGGGCGTGACGCACGCGTCAAGATCTTCGAAGACCTTGGTCCACTCGTCGCGAGACTTCTGCTTGAAGATGCCGGTCAGGCGTTCCTTCATTTCGGGCCAGTGCTCTCGGTCCATCTGGGCTGGCAACGTCGCGGCGTCGAGCCCCAATCCCGACAGCAACTCCGCGTAGAACTTGGGTTCGATCGCCCCGACCGCGACGTAGCGTTCGTCGGCGGTCTCGTACACCTCATAGAAGTGGGCGCCGGTGTCGAGGATATTGACCCCTCGCTCTTCGTGCCAGTAGCCCGCGTTCAAGAAGGAATGCGTCATTGAGAGAAGTGACGCCGAGCCGTCGACCATCGCCGCGTCGACGACTTGACCTTCGCCACTTTCTCTCGCGTGCACGAGCGCCGCCACCACGCCCAGCGCCAAGAACAGAGATCCGCCGCCGAAGTCGCCTACGAGGTTAAGCGGTGGCACCGGACGTTCTCGCGCGCGCCCCACTGGCCACAGGGCGCCCGACACCGCGATGTAGTTGATGTCGTGGCCCGCGCGCTGAGAGAGGGCACCCTGTTGCCCGTAACCGGTCATGCGTCCATAGACGAGTCGTGCGTTTCTTTTCCATACGTCCTTGGGCCCGAGTCCCAGTCGCTCGGTCACGCCGGGTCGAAATCCTTCGACGAGAACGTCCGCCTGCTCACACAACTCGAGTACCAGCGCACGACCAGCATCACTCTTCAGGTCAAGGGCGACTGAATAACGCGACCGGTTCAGCAGGTCCCAGCTCTCGTCGCGTTTCGCCTCGGCGTCGCCGCGCTCGAGTCGTAGGACGTCGGCCCCCATGTCGGCGAGCAGCATGCAGGCGTAAGGACCCGGCCCGATGCCCGCCAGTTCGATTACCTTGACGCCTTCCAGTGGCCCACTCACGTTGTCAGTGTAGATTTCTCGCCGACGCCGCCGTGTTCAGTCCCACCACAGGTCGTGGCCGAGAACGCCCTTGCCAATGAGACCCAGTTGGACCTGACTCGTTCCTTCGACGATCGTCAACTGGCGCGCGTCGCGGTAGTACAGCTCGGTCGGGTGTTCTTCCATGTAGCCAGCCGCACCCAACATCTGCAAGGCCAGACCCGACGCTTTGACAGCCACCTCGGAGGCGTAGTACTTGCACATCGACAACATGGGTACGTATTCCTTGGAGAACTTGCCCTGATCGGCCAACCACGCCCCGCGATAGGTCAACAGCCGAGCCGCCTCGATCTCGGTCGCGCATTTGGCGATCTCCCACTGGATGCCCTGAAAATCGGCGATGGTCTTGCCGAAGGCTGGTCGGTTCTTCACGTACTCGGTGGCGTACATGAGCGCACCCTCCGCGAGACCGATTCCCCTCGCCGCGACGATGGGGCGCATGGCGTTGAGTGACTGCATGATTAGTCCGAAACTCCCCCCGATGACGTTGGTCTTGGGTACCGGCACTTGATCGAAGTTGATCTCGGCGGTGTCGATACCCTTGACGCCCATCTTCTTATCAACCCGGGGTCGCGTAACGCCCGCGCTAGTGGCTTCGACGATGAACGCCCCGATGTCCGAGTGCAACCGCGACGTCGGGTCCCCGAGTTTGGCGAAGACCACGAACCAGTCCGCCTGCATTCCCCCCGAGATCCAGCATTTGGTCCCACTCAGCAAGTAGCCACCTTCGCTCGACGGGTCCGGCACGACACGACTCTGCATTCCTGCGACGTCCGAACCCGCGCCTGGCTCTGAGAGACAAAACGCCGCCCGCGTGGCGCCAGTGGCGATCCCGGGCAAGTAGCGCTGCTTTTGTTCCTCGGTGCCCGCGATCATGAGCGGACCGGTCGGCAGTCGCGTCAGGAGCAACATCAGTCCTAAGACGTTCGAGTACTTCGTCACTTCCTCGATCGCGATTGTGAGACCGAGGATGCCCGCTCCCGAGCCGCCGTACTCTGGTGGGATACAAAGTCCTAGCAGGTCAGCCTTCTTGAACTCCTCGAAGATGTCCTGGGGGTACGACGACGTCGTATCGATTTCTCGTGCTCGCGGCTTTATCTTGTCCTGGGCGAGTTTTCGCACGCTCATCTGAAGTGCGAGTAGTTCATCACTGAGTGCAAAGTCCATGACACTCAAGTTAGCCCTGACGGTGTGCCAACATTGGCGAGTGAGCCACTTCGAGCGCGACGAGTCAATCGCCGTCATGACCACAAATACCTACGACGTCGTCGTCATCGGAGCGGGCATGACGGGTGCGGGAGTTGCGGTGGACGCCGCTTCACGCGGGCTAAAGGTCGCGCTGATCGATTCGGGTGACTTTGCGTCAGGAACTAGTTCGAAGTCTTCCAAGATGGTCCACGGTGGGCTTCGTTACCTTCAACAGAAGGAGTTCCGCCTCGTCTATGAGAACCTGCGCGAACGACAGCGTCTCTTGGCGAACGCGCCCTTCCTCGTACGACCTTTGCCGTTTCTCATACCTCTGTTCGGTAAGAACGGCGTTGTGTCCAAGACACTCGCGCGAGGCTACGCGACCGCGCTACTGATCTATGACGTCACCGGTGGATGGCGGATTGGCACGAGGTACCGCAGGATCAACAAGGCCGAAGCTCTAGGACACTTGCCTACCCTTAAGACCGAGCGCCTCGTAGCGGGTTTCCTCTACATGGACGCTCGTGGCGATGACGCCCGCGTCGCGCTCGCCCTCGCCAGAACTGCGGTACTCGACTTCGACGCCGTCGCCGCCAACTACGTACGCGCCACGGGCGTCACTCACGACGCCGAGGGTCGCACGACCGAAGTCATCTGTCACGATGAACTTAACGACACCGATTTCGCGATCAAGACCAGGACCGTGGTGAACGCGACGGGTGTCTGGGCCGATAGCGTCTTCGCCTTGACCGAGCACGAGACCTCGCACCGGATCACGCCCGCGAAGGGCGTGCACATTTCGGTGCCCCGTGCTCGACTGCCCGTTGACGTCGCGGCGGTACTCACCGTTCCAGGCGACCGGCGCAGCATCTTCGTCGTGCCCTTCGAAGAGGCGCCCTATACCTATATCGGCACGACCGACACCGCCTACGACGGCGAGCTCGACGAGCCCGACTGCACGCCCGAGGACGTTGCGTACCTACTTGGGGTGGTGAACGAATGGACGACTTCTGACTTGAGTTCGCACGACGTCACGGGCGTATGGTCGGGACTTCGCCCGTTGCTCGCAGCCCACGAGGGCCAGCAGCTGAGCGAACGCACCGCGGACCTTTCGCGACGACATCAGGTGACCGATTCCAAGGATGGCGTCATCCACATCACCGGCGGGAAATGGACGACCTATCGCCAGATGGCTGAGGACGCCGTCGACGCGCTGTCTCCGTACTTCGCACACCTCGGCAAGGTTCAGACCAAACGATTGCGTTTGCACGGTTACGGCACCTGGCGACCAAGCACGCGCGCCGAGACCCACCTCTATCAGCGCTTCGGGGTCGAAGCAAAGGACATCTTGGACATGGTGCGAGCTGATCGGTCGCTCGGCGAACCGGTGATCGACAACCAACCCTTTATCAAGGCGGAGTTCCTCTTCAGCGCACGCCAGGAAATGGTGACGTCGCTCGTGGACTTGTTGACCCGGCGCACCCGCGCTCACCTCGTGGACGCGCGAGCCACGCGCCGCGCCGCCGCCGCCATCGCCGAACTCGTAGGTCCGGATCTCGCTTGGAGCGACGAACAACGCGAGCGCGAAGTGCGTCGCTACGAGGAACTNNACGAGATCGCCGACTTCGAGCGAGCCGATCATGGTCGCGACTGGTGGCCCTTGTCGATTGGTCTCGCTTCAAGAGGACGTGTACCCCACTGGCCAGGTGTGGTGGTCTTTCCCACCAACACCGAGCAGGTACGCACGGTGTTGCGCATCGCGAGCGTCCATCACCTACCCGTCACCGCCCAGGGTGGCCGTTCGGGCGTGCTCGGTGGTGCGGTCGCGCCCGAGGGCGGCATCGCTCTCGACATGACCCGGTTGAACGCCATCATTGGCTTCGATGATGTTTCGGGCACGGTGAGGGTCGAGGCGGGCGTCTTTGGTCCCGAGCTCGAAGCCTTCGTCCAGGAGCGGGGCTGGACGGTCGGTCACTTCCCTCAGTCCTTCGACCTGGCGACGGTGGGCGGTTGGATCGCGTGCCGCGGTGCGGGCCAACTCTCCAACCGTTACGGCAAGATCGAGGACATCGTGCGAGCACTCACCGTCGTGCTCGCCAACGGCGACGTTCTCGAACTCGGCGGACGCGGCCCTCGTCAAGCGGTTGGTCCAGACTTGATGGCCCTGTTCGTGGGCAGCGAAGGGACGCTCGGGATCACCACCGAGGCGACGCTCGTAACCCGGCGCCTGGCCACGTACGAGCGACGCGCCGCCTACGGATTCAAATCTTTCGAGCAAGGTCTCGACGCCTGTCGTCGGATCTTGCAACGCGACGCATCGCCCGCCGTGTTGCGCCTCTATGACGAGGTCGAGTCGGCGCGCAACTTCGATGTCGCCACCTGCGCCCTCGTCGTGCTCGACGAGGGCCAGCACGACTTCGTGGAGGCGACCATGAGAATAGTTGGCGAGGAATGCGCCACGGCGAAGGAACTCGACGCCGGGCTCGTGGCGAAATGGCTGGAGCATCGCAACGACGTCAGCGCGCTGGCGCCCTTGTGGGAGCACGGTCTGGTCGTGGACACACTTGAAGTGAGCGGACCATGGGCGACGCTCGCGCCCATGCACCGCGCCGTCACCGCCGCGTTGTCGGCCGTCGAGGGACTGATCGTCGCGTCGGTGCACCAGAGTCACGCCTACTGCGACGGGGCCTGTTTGTACTTCACCTTCGCTGGTCGGCCCGAGGGGGACGCTGAGGCTTTCTACCGTCACGCCTGGGACGTGGCGACCACCGCGGTCTTGGCGAGCGGCGGCGCGCTGAGCCACCACCACGGCGTGGGAAGGAATCGCGCCCGTTTCGTTCGCGAGGCCCTCGGTTCGGGTTACGAAGTGCTCGTCGCGATGAAGGGAGAACTTGATCCGCTCAACATCCTCAATCCCGGCGCCCTCGGGATCGGGGGCGAACCGTGGTGAAGGCCCTCGCCATCGACGTTGGCAGTACCTCGGTGCGCACCGCACTCGTCGACACGGCGGGCAACGTATCGTGCGTGCACCAGGCGCCGCTCACGGTATCGACGCCGCGCCCCGGTGAGGTCGAACTCGACGCGCTTGAGATCTGGGACCTCGTGGTAGATCTCGCGACGCGAACGCTCGCAGAAGGTGGTGCGTGCGACGTGGTGGGCGTCACCAATCAACGCGCCACCACGGTGATCTTCGACCCCGCGACGGGAGAACCCGTCGGACCCGCGCTCAGCTGGCAGGACCTGCGTACAGTGATCGACTGCCTTATCTTCCAGGGCCAAGGTCTTCGACTCGCGCCCAACCAATCGGGCACCAAAATCAAGTGGCTCGTCGAACATTCGCGACGACCCGCTCGAGAACTCAAGTTTTCCACGATCGAATCCTGGATCACGTGGCACCTGAGCGATGGATCGGTGCACGTGACCGATCAGTCCAACGCCGCGGTCACGGGGCTCGTCTCACTCGACGCGACCTCGTGGGACGCGAATGCCCTCGAGCTGCTCGGCCTGGATCCTTCGATGATGCCGACGATCGTACCCACCATCGCGGCGCACGCCCGCGCGTCAGTCCTCGAGGGCTCACCACCGATCTTCGCTCTCGTGGGCGACCAGTCCGCCTCACTCTTTGGCCAGTGCTGCGTCGGGCACGGCGTGAAGATCACCTTTGGCACCGGCGCGATGCTCGACATGATCGACGCCGCGCGCGCACCCGAGACCATGACCGCCCTGGCCTCGGGTTGCTTTCCCATCGTCGTGCGAAGCGATGCCCAAGGTGTGCTCTGGGGCATCGAAGCAATCGCCCTCGCCGCGGGATCGTGCATTGAATGGCTGCGTGACTCACTCGGTCTCATCTCCAGCGCCGCTCAGTCCGAGGAGCTCGCCACGTCGGTGAACTCGAGTGAAGGTGTCTGGTTCGTGCCGGCGCTGTCGGGGCTCGGTACGCCCAAGTGGGACTTCGGCGCACGCGGTGGATTCTTTGGGATCACCCGTGGTTCGACCAGGGCCCACCTGGTGCGCGCGGTGCTCGAGGGCATTGCCCATCGCGGCGCGGACCTCGTCGAGGCCGCCCAGCGTGAGACCAAGACGACCATTGACGAGATACGAGTTGATGGGGGCATGACGGTCAATAAGTTCTTCGTCCAATCATTCGCCAACTTCACCGGCATCAAGGTCACGGTGTCGCGCGAACGTGAGGCGACGACCCGCGGGGCGGGCCTGATGGCCTTGGTCGGGGCGGGTCATCTCGCACCGAGTGACGTCGAACAACTCTGGGAACCGCTTGAGGTCTTTCTGCCCGAATTGGGCAATGAACAACGTAGCCACGGTCGTGACACCTGGTCTGCGATGGTGGCGCGGGTCGAAAAAACGATCCCCGACCTGAGTACCGTCCAGTTCTAGCTCGCGCAACGACTTACTCGGACCAGGGCGCTCGATGGAGAGCGTCCTCGAGCGTCGTACGTTCTTCGAGCAACACCTTGGTGAGCATCAGCGCACGGGGCTGGCTCAGCGACACTACACCGCTCAGTACGCCATCTCTCGAGTAGAGCGCCGTCCACTTGCCCTGCGCGACCGATCCGCTGACGATCTGCGCGTGGTCGCTTCCTCGGGGATGACCGAGCATCTGGATCTTCTTGCCGTATTGGTCGGACCAGAAATAGGGGATCATGGGCGAGGACAGTTCCTCGCCGGTGACCAGCACGTGCGCGAGGTGCGCGGCGTGGTCGTTGGCAACCTGCCAATGCTCGATGCGCACCCGCTCGGTGCCAAAGACGTTTCTCCACGAAAAACTTGCGACGTCGCCAATCGCCGCCACCCGGTCGGTCGCGAGGAGACTCTCATCGACCACCACACCATTGTCGATCTCGAGCCCCGACGTCGCGAGCCACTCGACGTTGGGAACCGCTCCCGCCCCAACGACTACGGCGCGCACCACGAGATCAACGTCGTCGTCGAAGGACACCGCAAAACTGTCCTCAGCGAACTTCACGTCGACGATGCGCTGAGACGTACGAAGCTCTACGCCGGCCTCGGTCGCCAACCCCTCCAGCCAGAACGAGACCTCCGCTCCGAGGGCCCCGAGCAGCGGGCGCGACGCCACTTCGAGCACGATGGGCTCAAATCCCCTCGTTCGCAGGGCCGTCGCCGCCTCGGCACCGATGAAACCACCCCCAATGACCGCAATCGCGCTCCCTTTTCCCAGACCGCTTAGCGCCACCTCGAGCGCCACGAGGTCGTCGCGGCTGCGTATGGTGTGCAGCAACGGGTCAGCGCTGTAACCAAGATGCCTGGCGCGCGAGCCGGTCGCGACGACGACGAAGGTGCCTTCGACCGCCGTGTCATCACTCAAGTGAACCGTGGTATTCGCGACGTCAAGTTGCGTGGCGGCGACGCCGAGTCGCAGCGTCACGTCGCTGCGTTCGATGTGCTCGGGCGTCGCCAACGTCGTCCTCTCGGGCCCCCACTTGCCCACCAGTACGTTCTTAGAAAGCGGCGGGCGGTCATAGGGGGCGTGAAGTTCGTCGCCAATCAGAGTGATCGCTCCCGCGAAACCGTCTCGGCGAAGGGCTTCGACGAGCCGCCACCCGGCGAGACCCGCGCCGACCACGACGACGTGGTCTTTGGAAGTGAGCGTCGTCAAGAGAACATGGCGAGCCACTGCTCGCGCGTCGTGGGTGCCAGCACGAAATTGTGCTTGCGTACGTCACCCATGGGCGAACTCGATTCGGGCGAGTAGCGATGGCCCGGATAGAGCACCGCGTCGTCACCGACGTCACTCAGTCGCGTCGTCAGGGTCCGGTACATCTCCTCGGGATCGGACCCGGGCAGGTCCGTTCGTCCACAGCCGTCGATGAAGAGCGTGTCGCCGCTCAATAATCGTCCGTCAACGAGGAACGATTGGCTACCCGGGGTGTGCCCAGGGGTGTGGATGAGGGTCACGTCAAGCGCGCCCACCGCGACGTGGTCACCCGATTCATGGGCCACCAGGGCGTCGTCATCAACGCCGGTGACCAGCGTGACCCACGGCGACTCGTCGCGGTGTACGTGCACCGGCACGTCCACGACCTCGAGCAGTTCGCGGATGCCTTCGATCTGCGTTCCCATGAGGTCGCCGCCGACGTGGTCGGGGTGGTAGTGCGTGGCGAGCACCCCGCAGACCCTCATACCGTCCGCCTCGACCAGTTCCACCAACTCACGGGGCCGATAAGCCGGGTCCACGAGAAGCGCCTCTCCCGTGTCGCGGTCACCGAGCGCGTAGACGAAATTCACCATCTGTCGTGCTGGCTCGTCGTCGCGAGCGAAGTCCCTTCCCGAGAGGAGTTGGCGGAAGTAAAGCCGATCGCTCACTCTTGATCGGCGACTCTGGCGATGCGCGGTGCCAGTTCCTCGACCTTGGCCTTCGTGGCGTCGAGGCGAGTCTCCAGGGACTCAATGATCTGCGTGGCCCGCTCCAGTTTCACGAACAAATCGTCGACCGAGACTTCACCTTCATCGAAGGACGCCACGATCTCATTGAGCTCCGCCGCCGCCTCGTTCCAGTCACCAATCGTCATGATCCATCTCCATCCTTTTGCTTTACGGTCGAGTCGAAGGTGCCGTCGCTCAGGCGAACCCTCACGAGGTCGCCCGCTGTCACGTCATCGAGTTGCTTCACGACCCGACCATCTACTCGCGTGACGATGGCCCAACCTTGGGCGAGTCGCCGCACGGGGTCGTAGGCGCTGAGTAATTGGCGTGAAGACGCGAGCATCTGCTGGGCGGCACCCAACAAGTGCGTGCTTTGCAGCACGAGTCGTCCTCGCGTCGCTCCGAGGTGACGTCGTTCCAGGCGCAGCCGGTCGCGCACGGCAAAGATCATCGTACGTCGCCGCTCTCCCACGTAGACGGTCGCTTCCTCGAGGATCGCCTCGGTCGCACTGAGGATCCGCTGAGCGGGAAGACGTACGTTTCGCTGATCCCATTGGGCGACGAGGTTCACGATGTCTTCGCCCAACTTGGTGGGGGTGATCGCTCGCGTGTGCGCCACCAGGTCGGCGATCGATTCATCGCCGGTGTGACCGATTCCCGTGAAGACCGGCGTCGAAGCACCGGCGATGGCGCGCGCTACGCTTTCGTCGTCAAAGCAGGCGAGGTCTCCTTTTGATCCCCCACCGCGCACCAGACAGATCAAGTCCACCTGACCTTGGTCCAGGGTTTCTAACGCGCTCACGATCTGCGCCGGTGCGGACTCACCTTGCACCGCAGTCTTGACCAGAAGTATCTCGAAGCCGTAACCGGATTTGAGCAACTGGCCGGTGAAGTCGCTGTAACCCTCGGTGCCCGGACTCGCCACCAAACCCACGCGAAGCGGCACCGGCGAGAGCGGCCGAGCCTTGTTGGCTTCGAGGAGGCCCTCCTCCTTCAACCGATTGATCAGCTCCTGACGCCGGCGCGCGACGTCACCGAGCAAACCCTCGACATCGATGGCCGTGACGGTGAAGCCAATGCGACCCTGGGGGGCATAAAGGTCCACGTACCCAAAACAACTCACGATGACCCCGGGCTTTAAAGCCACGCCATCGTCGGCCAGTTTTCGCTTGAGGGGATTCCACTGCGACGCCCAGCAGTGCGCGTTCAGTACGGGCCGCTTGGTGTCACTCGACGTCGACCCCGCGTCCACCAGATCGAGGTACAGGTGGGTCTTCTCGTAGACCTTCGCCACCTCGCCGCGCACCCAGCGCGGGTGACGGCGACCGAGAGCGGCCTCGAGTTGCGCGGTGACGAGTTCGTAGAACTGTCCGACTTCGAGTATCGGCTCGTCGAGCGTGAATTCGTCTTGCACCACGTGGCGAGGCTATCGCCCGTCGAGTGCGAAAACGTCACATGTTCGTAATAGGTCGGTATGTCAGAATTAACGCCGGATAGTGAGTTGACTGGGTGGCCGCACGTTTCTTTAGAGACGTGAGGAAAGTCGGGGCTCCAAAGGGCAGGGTGCTCGCGAAACGTGAGTCGCGGTGACGTGCAGGACAGTGCCACAGAGAACAGACCGCCGATGGCCAGGGAAACCGGGCACAGGTAAGGGTGAAACGGTGCGGTAAGAGCGCACCAGCACCTTGAGCGATCAAGGTGGCTCGGTAAACCCCACCCGGAGCAAGATCAAACGTGGGAGCGCGTGGCCCGCATGTCTTGGAAACAAGGCACTCCCGAGGTAGATCGCTTAGATGGATGGCCGCCCATCCCTTCTTACGAAGGGTGGACAGAACCCCGCTTATAGGTCAGCTCACTATCCACCTTCTTTTCTTGGAGAAATATCTCGTGTTGCATCTTCCGTACCGTGAATTGCCGGTCGACGAGCCCGGCGCGCCCGACACGCGGTCTCCCCTGCGCTTTTTGATGTGGCTCGCTGGGCATCAGAAGGGGTTGCTGTTCTTTAATGCCCTATTCGGCATTGGCTGGATGGTGAGTCAGGCCCTGCTCTGGGCCGCCGTCGGAGCCGCGATCGATCACGGCATCGCCAGGCACAATGAAGCCGAACTCATTCGTTGGGTGGGCATCGTCATGGCCCTTGGACTCTTTCAAGCCCTGTGCGGCTCACTGCGACACCAGCTCGCGGTGACCAACTGGATGAGCGCCGCCTATCGCACCGTTCAGGTCATCGGCCACCACATTTCGATCACGGGCACCGCGCTCATAGAAGAGATCCCCTCAGGAGACGTAGTAAATACGGTCGCCGCGGACGCGATGCGCATTGGCGGTGCCTACGACGTGATGGCCCGCTTCGTCGGATCCATCGTTGCCTGGATCGTGGTCTCGTTCATCCTGCTTTCGACGTCGGTCGAACTCGGTCTCATCGTGCTCTTCGGTGTTCCGATCCTGGCCGCGTTCACCGTACCGCTCATGAGGCCACTGCACGCCGCCCAGGCGGCGCAGCGAGAAGCGGCCGGTCGCCTCGCCGCGCTCGGCTCGGACACGGTCGCGGGCCTTCGAATACTTCGCGGCGTCGGCGGCGAAGAGGTGTTCTTGGGCAACTATCGCCGCCAGAGCGACGTCGTACGCCGTGCCGGAAACCGTATCGCCACGCCCCAAGCCGGACTCGAATCAGGTCAGATCCTCCTGCCTGCGATCCTCACGGCCATCGTCACCTTCCTCGGCGCACGCGACGTCATGACTGGCACGTTGCAACCCGGTCAGTTGGTGGCGTTCTTCGGCTACGCCACTTTCCTCACGACACCACTGCGCACGGCGATTGAATACGTGATCGCAACCACGAGAGCCTACGTGGGTGCCGGGCGGGTGCTTCGGATCTTGAACGTCACTCCTCTCGTCAAAGAACCAGACAATCCACGCGAATGGCCATCACGGATCGAAGTCCTCGAGGACACGCGAAGCGGCATACGTCTCTTGCGCGGTGCCTTGACCGCGGTGGTGACCGACAACGCGGATGACGCGACGATCCTGGCCGATCGACTCGGGCGGTTCGTGGCCGACGTCGACGACGTCCTCTTGAACGGAATTTCGCTTAACTCATTCTCGGTGCGCGACACGCGCACCAACATCGCGGTGAGTGAAATCGAACCACGACTCTTTTCGGGCGAGCTTCGTTACGAGCTCGTGCCCCACGGCCTGCCCACCGACTCGCCGATTCTTGAGGCCCTCGAAGCGTCCAGCGCGCTCGACATTCTCGACGCCCTCGAAGAAGGTCTCAGCACCAACGTCGAAGAACGCGGTCGCGGCTTCTCCGGAGGTCAACGCCAACGGTTGAGTCTGGCCCGAGCATTGCTGAGGAACTCCGAGGTACTCATCTTGGTCGATCCGACTTCCGCAGTTGACACGCACACCGAAGGGCGCATCGCGTCGCGATTGAGTGATGTCCGCCGCGGACGCACCACGATGATCGCCACGACGAGTCCACTCATGCTCCAGCACGTGGACTACATCTACGTCTACCGCAACGGTCGAGTGGTCAGCGAGGGAACTCATCGAGACCTCCTCGCGAACTCGCCGGACTATCGAGAGATCGTGCTGCGAGGGGATTCCTGATGAGTTCGCTGCCAATCGCGGATTTCCCAACCGTCCGGGTGTACGCCAAGCGCTTGCTCAACGAGCACCGGCGCAGATTCATTCGCATGCTCTCGCTCTACGCGGTCGCCGCGGTCATGGGTCTCGTGCCCGCATGGGTTATTGGCGAGATCACCAACTTCGCGACCGACGGGACCCTCAACTCGTCGCGGATCGTCATTTACGTGTCGATCCTTCTCGGGTCGTCGCTCTGTTATGCCCTCTTTTCGTTCTTGGCGCGGCGGCGAAGTTACGTGCTCGGCGAAACGATCTTCGCCCAGTTGCGCGAGGAATTCCTCGCCAGCGTGCTGGAGCTGCCGCTCATCGAGGTGGAGCGCGCAGGCACGGGCGACCTGCTCAGTCGAACCACCAACGACATCGAAGCGCTCTCGCGCACGGTGCGCTTTGCCCTGCCCGAATGGCTCGTCGCACTGATACAGACATTGTTGACGTTCATCGCGATGCTCATCATCAGTCCGCTCGCGAGCGTGGCGTCGCTCGTGTCGGTGCCGTTCATCGTCTTTTCCACGCGCTATTACTTGCGCTACGCGACGCCCGGCTACCGACGAGAGCGCATGAGTTACGCCAGCATGTCCGGCACCGTGTCAGAGACCACCGAGGGGGCGCGGACCGTCGACGCCCATCAACTCGGCCAACGCCAGGCGACGCGCATCGAGGGGAACATTCGCGAATCTTTTTATTCCGAGATGTACACGTTGCTGATGCGAATGGTGTGGTTTCCGATAGTCGAGAGCTCCTTTGCCCTTTCGGTCGCGGTGACGCTCGGATGGAGTGGTTGGCTAGTGCTCCAGCACAGCATCACGATCGGCGCCGCGACCACGGTGACGCTCTACGTCGTTCAGATCAATGACCCCATCGACCGAATAATCTCCTGGCTCGACGAGCTCCAGATGGGCCAGTCTTCACTCGCTCGACTGGTTGGCGTGTCGGTCGTGGGCGACACCCGGCCTCGAAGCTCACGCGCACCCTCGAGTGAGGTGCTCACGATGCGAAACGTCCACTACGCCTACCGCAGCGGACACGATGTGTTGAAGGGCCTGTCACTCACGGTCCAACCCGGCGAACGATTGGCCATTGTTGGCCCCTCAGGCGCCGGCAAATCGACAATCGGACGTCTCCTCGCGGGTATCGACGCACCGCGTATCGGTTCGGTGCGCGTCGGTGAAGTCGAGCTCTCCCAGATGCCACTCACGATGCTGCGCCAACACGTTGCGCTGGTCACCCAAGAGCATCACATCTTCATCGGATCGGTCCGCGAGAATCTTGCCTTAGCTAAGCCGAACGCCCCCGAGGCGAACATCATCGCCGCGCTCGAGGCGGTGGACGCCCTCGAATGGGTCGAGCAACTGCCCGAGGGTCTCGCTACCGAACTCGGCACGACCGGTCACCAGGTCACACCCGCCCAAGCCCAGCAGTTGGCCCTCGCGCGTCTCGTGCTGGCGGATCCTCACACGCTCGTTCTTGACGAGGCGACGGCCTTGCTCGATCCCCATGCGGCTCGTCACCTCGAAGGGTCCATGGCGGCGGTGCTCGAGGGCCGCACGGTCATCGCCATAGCGCACCGTCTTTACACCGCCCACGACGCCGACCGAGTGTGCGTCATCAACGACGGGCGGATCAGCGAATTAGGCACCCACAACGAATTGGTCGCCCTGAACGGGGAGTACGCGTCGCTGTGGCGAAGCTGGCGTAACGAGGTCCCTCACGACTCGTAGGCTTTGATCGTGGCCGATCTACTGCGAAGCGAAGAGATACTCGCTTGCGCCCATCGAGTCGCACTCAACCGCGGTCGCCCGTTCGATTTCGTCGCTCCCGAGACGTCGGCCGAACTCGCTCGGCGCCAACGCGACGCCGAGCAGCATCGACTCGGGACCCTCGAAGAGATCGCCTCTTTTCATTTAGAAGCCGTCACACCGTCCAGTAGCGACGACACCATCGAACTGATGCGCGAGGGCGCCGAATTGCTCCTCCGTCCTCGGCTGCCGAGCGACACGAAGGGCCGCCGGCGAGCCGTGGCGCACGTGCTGGTGCGCGTGGGGCGCGAGGACGAACGTTTCGTCTACGCACCAATCCTCATAAAGAACAACGAGATCATCGAACCGACGAGCACCCGTCGGTTGCTCGAAGGATCGCTCACCCATCTCCTACCCAGCGAGGCGACGTACACCGACGGCTACGGCCCGCGCAGCACGCCCACCGTCACGCGAAACGGTATCGGCCTCGCCCACGCGACGAGGGTCCTCCAGGCGCTCGGACACGGTGACCCCGCGGGACGCGCGGCGATAATCGACCGGCATCGCCGCNNTAGCGCACGGAGGCGACTTCCCCACCCAGCCCTACTGGCACCGCGAGTGCGCCGAGTGTCCCTACGCGACGTACTGCGAAGCCCAGCTCGAGCGCATCGACGACGTGTCGCTCACGCGCTACACCAACATCGATCAACAGTTGATCCTGCACGACCACGGGGTCGACACTCGAGCGCAGCTGGCCCGGCTCGACCCGTACCGCGCGCGTGTGGCCCGGGCCAAAGTACCCGCGGTGCGCGAGGAGTCTCGGCGCGAAGACCACCTCGGACGACTCATCGACAAGCTCGACGACCTTATCTACCGCGCACGCGCGCACGAACGTTCGAGTTCACTGCGGAAACTTTCACCCAGCGACATGGGTTGTCCCGTCGCGGACGTCGAAGTCGACGTCGACATGGAGAGTTACGACGACGCGACGTACCTATGGGGCGCGAACGTCACGCTCAGCGGTCACGTCGAAGGAATCCAGGCCGGTTATCAGGCCTTCGTTGAGTGGGGCGAACTCACCCCACGAGCCGAGGCGGAGGTCTTTGCGAAGTTCTGGAAGTGGTTCGACGAGCTGCGACGAACCTGCCACGAGGACGGACGGACCTTCGCCGCCTACTGCTTCTGGGCTCAGGCCGAAGACGGGGCGATGAACCGCGCGGTCGCCTCTCCGGTGCCTGGTGGGCCCACGCGTGCGGACGTGGACGCGTTTCGCGCGCTCCAGGAACCACAGTGGATCGACCTACACGAGTACGCCAAACGTCAGATCCAGACCACGGGGCCACTGGGTCTCAAGCAACTCGCGGCGATGAGTGGGTTTCGTTGGCGCGANNGAGGACGACTGTCGAGCAACGAAGGCCCTGCGCGATTGGCTGAACGGCCCCGCAAAACTTCTGGCGCATCGAGACGACTCTCTCTAGCCCTCGTAGGGCTCGTTAGCATTGACCAGTGGCCTCTGGAACGTCGACGACTTCAACGGAGCCGTCCTATTCTCTATCGGCGCGCGCGCTCGGCGCGGCAAATGTCCTGTTCTCCCTGGCTCTGGCGATAACGAGCGCAATCGCCCTCACGAAGCTCGCGCACCGCTCCACGTCGACGGGCCTGGTTCTGCTCTCGCTGGTGCTCGCTGCCCGCTGGCTCCTCGCCTTTGCGCTCGTCGAATGGAGCACGGCGAGCGCGCGGACCATAAAGGAGTTCTGGCGCCGTCGAGTCGTTACCCACCTTCGCTCGCCGCGCGCCGAGGGTGAGCGCAACCGTGGCGACCTCTCGCTGGCGATCGAGCACGCGGGTGACGGCCCGTCGCTCGAACTGCTTTCCACGAGCGCTCGCGCGAGCGTGCTCGGGCTCGCGGTGGTGTTCGTCGCCGCCGGTTGGTTAAGCACGCTGATAACCGTGGTCTTGATGTGCCTCGCCGTGCCGCTCTATCAGCGTGCGGGCCGACGCAGCGAGGCGCTCGCGCTGGACTATCAGCAGCGTCGGTCCCTGCTCGAAGCGCGTCAGCTCGAACTGCTCAACCACGCCCCGGAACTTCGAGCCCTCGGTGCGGTTGCCTACGGCGCCGACGAGATCGCAGCGATCTCGGACTCCGAACACTCCATTGCCATGCGCGCCATCCGCGTCGCACTCGAGTCCTCGCTGGTCACCGAGTTCCTGAGTGGCGTCAGCATAGGGCTGGTGGCGATGGTGGTTGGCTTTCGGCTCCTCGAGGGCCACCTCACCCTCGAGCGCGCACTCGTGGCGATCCTCGTCACCAGCGAAATCTTCGTACACGTGCGCAGGTTCGGCGTCGAGTTCCATCGACGCGAGAACGCCGAAAAGTCCCTCGCCCTCTTGGCAGAGCCCGCGGCGCCAGCCACCTCGACGAGCGCGGCATTACTACGCGCCGAACACCTCGTCACGAATGCCGGACCCACGTCCTACGACTTCCTTGTGGTACCCGGCGATCGAGTCATAATCACGGGCCCTTCGGGCGCTGGCAAGACCACGCTGCTGCACACGTTGCTCGGTTGGCGCGAGGCGTTCTCGGGAAACGCGAGTCACGCCGAGGTCGCAATTGGCTACGTCAGCGTCGAGAGCTCGCTCGTCGCCGGCACGCTCTACGAGAACCTCACGCTCGGGAGCGAAGTGGAACACGACACCATCACGTCCTTGCTCGGTTCGCTCGACTTAGTCGGTCCACGCTTCTCGGATCTGGGCGCCACGCTCCTCGCCGACGGCCGGGGCCTCAGCACCGGTGAGAAGGTACGCCTCGCGCTCGCGCGCTGCGTGCTCGCGAATCCGTCGCTCCTCGTGCTTGACGACATCGCCGGCGTGATCGATGAGCACGCCCGAGGTTCACTTCGATCACTACTTGACTCGCTCACCGCGGTCGCCGTCGTCGAGGCGACGGTCGACAAGCCCCTGCTGGATTCAGCGCGCCAACGCATCGAGGTGCCAGGATGAACAGCGACTTGGGACGTCTCGTGCGCTGGCTGCGACGAGCCCAACCACCCGCCTTCGACCTGACCCGCGCCATACTCGCGGGCAGCGTCGCCACGCTCACCAGCGTCGGGCTCTTGGTGGGGGCGGTGGGCCTGCTCGTCGAGAGCGCCCGGCGTCCTGGCTTGGCGGCGGTCGCGGGTGTGCTCATCATCATCGAGGTCCTCGCTTTCCTGCGCTCACCGCTGCGTTTCTTCGAGCGCGTGAGCGCACACCGACTCGGATTCGAAGCGGTGACGCGTTGGCGACGCTGGCTCGTCGCGATGGTCGGACGCTGGGACTACACGCGTTGGCGCACGCACGCCGCGGGCGACCTGCTGGAGCGCTCGTTACGAGACACTGACGAACTCCAAGACCTCTGGCTGCGATTCGCGCTGCCGGTGATCAACACGGTGGTCGCTCTGGTGTTGGGCGACGTCGTGGTGGCGGTGCTCCCACCACACGGAAAGTGGCTCGTGACCGCCTTGTGGTTCTTGGTCATCCAGGCCGTTGCGGTGGCGCTGCTCATCACGAACCTCGGACCTCTCTTACGCGCGGACCGGACCTTGCGCCACGCCCGAGGTGCCTACCAGGGTTCCCTGGTGGAACTTAGTGCGGTGGTGCCAGAACTCACGTTGCTCGGGCGCGAGAGTTTCGCGTCCTCGCGTCTCGCCCGGCGACGCGAGGCACTGGAACGCGCCGAAGGAATTGTCCATCAGGTGCAGCGTCGTTCCATCGTGCTCTCACTGGTCGCGGGTCTCGTGGCGGTCCAAGTGGTCTGGCTCACCAGCCCACACGCTTCACCCACGTGGCTCGTCGTCGTCGCCCTACTCGGTGTCGCCACCGCCGATTCCCTGGCGGCGATCCGTCTCGCCCTGGACACCGCCGTAGCGGTCAGCGGGTCCAGCGAACGACTCGAGGACCTCGAGGAGAGTCCGTTTCTCGCGAGCGCCGCCTGGCCCGTCGACGCGACGATTCGAGCGACGCACCTGAGTTTGCGCGAGGAGGGCGCGATTCTCGTCTCTGACGCGAACTTCGAGTTCGCACCGGGCCAACGCATCGCCATTGTCGGACCTTCGGGTGCAGGCAAATCGACGTTGCTGCGCGCTCTGGGTGGCCTCGATCCGGTGTCGTCGGGAGAGCTGAGTATCGGCGGCGTGCCGGTTCGCGACATCGACGAAGCCCAACTTCGCACCATGCTCGCCTACGTGGCGAGCGAACCGGGTCTTACGAGGGGCTACGCGCGTGACGTATTGCTCCTCGGACGCTCGAGCGTGCGAGAGTCGCACCGGGACCTCGCGACACTCGGCGTCACGTCCGAGGAGACCACCAGGTTCGACGAGCTCTCACGGGGCGAGCGCCAGCGCGTCGCGATCGTGCGTGCTCTCGTGACGAGTCCTCGCATCGTGCTCGCCGACGAACCCACGAGTGGTCTCGGCGCCGAGGAAACCGACAAGGTACTGGCGTTACTGGCCAGCGTCGACGCGACGCTCGTCGTAGCGACCCACGACGAGCGTGTGGTGCAGTGGTGTGACCAGAGTTACGAACTGGCCCAGGGACACTTGCGCCAACTCAACCGTTGAGCGAACCCATGGCGCGCTCGACGTAACGCTCGCCCGCGACCGCTGCGCGAGGCACCGCCGCCTCAAGCGCGGCGACGTCGGCGTCGCTCAAGACGACGTCGCTCGCCGCGATATTCTCCATGAGCCACTTGCGCCGCTTCGTACCGGGGATCGGCACGACGTCGGGCCCGCGAGAGAGCACCCAGGCGAGTGCCAGTTGCGCGACACTTACGTTCTTCTCGTGTGCAATCGACTCGAGGTTCGCGACCAGTTTCAGGTTGTTCGCACCCGCGTCGCCCACGAAGCGTGGATTGACGCTGCGAAAGTCCTTCGGGTCCTTCGCCTCGCGATTGGACGTTTCACCCGTCAGAAAGCCCCGGCCGAGCGGGCTGTACGCAACGAAACCAATCCCCAGGCGCCGGCACGTATCGAGCACGTCATCCTCGGGGTCGCGCGTCCACAGCGAGTACTCGCTCTGCAGCGCGGTCACGGGGTGCACCGCGTGGGCGCGTTCGATAGTCGCCGAAGAAGCCTCCGAGATGCCCAAGTGGCGAACCTTCCCGGCCTCGACGAGCGAGCGCATGGCGCCCCAGGTCTCTTCGATCGGTACGCCGCGGTCCACTCGGTGCTGGTAATACAGATCAATCACGTCGACGCCTAAGCGACGCAACGAAGCCTCACAGGCCTTCAGCACGTACTCGGGTCGACCGTTGATGCCCAGGTACGTACCGTCCTCGCCGCGCTCATTGCCGAACTTGGTGGCGATCACGACTTCGCTTCGCCGCTGCTGGATGGCCGAACCGACCAACGCTTCGTTCTTGAACGGACCGTACATGTCGGCGGTGTCGAGAAAGTTAACCCCGTGGTCCAACGCCGCGTGGATGGTGGCGACCGATTCGGTGTCGTCACCCTCGCCGTAGAACTCGCTCATGCCCATACAACCGAGTCCTTGTGCAGAAACCTCGAGGCCCTGGCCTAGTTTCCTTCGTTCCATGCGGACTCCCTGTTTGTGAAGTTGTGCACAACCCTTGGTTTGTTGGCATCTTTTGACAGAGTACCGGCTGGGCGCAGGGTAATTTCTTCACTATTGGCTGGGGGGGCCAAACATCGCGAGCCCGCTTGTTCCTTTAACGGAATGAGCGGGCTTCGTTGTGTCGACGCGCCGAGCACCGCGCGCCTCGAACGTAGGGTGGGAGTGTGAGCAGTGACGCCCCCACGACCAGTCGACCAGTGCCCACCGATAAGCCGTTGCTGCGAGGTTGGCTCCACGTCGGGGGTGCGGTCATCTTGCTCGGCTGTTCGCCGCTGCTGCTGATACGAGCGCGCACCTGGCCCCAGGTGGGATGGGTCCTCTGTTACGTGCTGGGCGTTGCCTCGATGATGATCACCAGCGCCCTGTTTCACCGGGTGCGATGGTCGCCGTCGCAGCGTCGCGCGTGGAAGCGCGCGGATCATTCGACGATCTTCCTCGCCATCACCGGCAGTTACCTCGGCATCGCGGGACTCACGATGCACGGCACGATTCGCGTCGTCTTGATGATCGTCATTGGTTCGGGCGCCGCGGTGGGCATCGCGATCCGCCAGTTGGCCCTGGATACGCCCAAGTGGGTGAACACCCTTCCCTACCTCGTCGTCGGCTGGGCCGCGGTGGCGGTGATGCCCCAGATCTACCGCGGCGGTGGGCCGCTGTGTTTCTCACTGGTGGTCGCGGGCGGGCTCGCCTACTCCGTGGGGGCCGTCTTTTACGGCGCCAAACGACCGAAGCTGTCGCCGCGGGTCTTTGGCTACCACGAGCTCTTCCACGCCTTCACGCTTCTGGGCGCGGGACTGCACTTCGCCGCGCTCTACGTGGCTCTACGCTGACTAGTGCAGCGCCGGCACCATGTTGAAGTGCACCAGTAACGGCGCCGAACGTCGCGTCGCGATGGTGGTGATCGATCCGTTGTCCAAACGTGTGCGCCACGCCACTGCCCCGGGCACCCCGAGCGCCCAGACGGTCGCGGACTTGATGGGCGACACGTGGCTCACGATCGCCAAATGCTCGTGAGCCTGGTACAGCAAACTCGACGGATCAGCCAAGAGCGCCTCGAGTTCGGCGTGCACGCGCGCGTCTACCGACGCCATTGATTCGCCGTTTCCCAGGGCCAGTTCGTGGTCGGCCTCAAAGCTCTTCCACTGCTCGGCCGAGACCGCGCTGAGCGGTTGTCCCTCGAGGTCGCCGTAGTCGACTTCAATGAAGGAGTCCTTGACGATCGCCTGAAGATGAGGCAGGGCCAGGTGCGCAGTCTCGCGCGCGCGGCCAAGCGGCGAGGACCAGACTACGCTCACCCCGGCGAGCAACGGGACCAGGGCGCGGGCTTGTCGCGCGCCGAGTTCAGTGAGTGCGGGGTCACTTCGTCCCACCAGCAGGCCTTGTGCGTTCGTGGTGGTCTGGCCGTGACGTATGAGGATGATCACGGCAGCAAGAGACGCCCGCACTCGGGGCAACTGAGGAAGCTTCCACTCGGTTGGGCCTTCCAGCGATCGAAGTCGAGCGGTGAGAGGGCGATGCGACAACCGTCGCAGCGGCCCGCGTCGACTTGGGCCGCGCCCGAAGTACCCACACGCACGAACGCCGAGTCGTAGCGCGCGAGCAGTTCGGGCGAGAGCGCGGACGCGCGCTGTTCCCGTGCTTCGCGTAACGACACCAGCTCCTCGTTGAGCGAACCTTCGAGTGCCACGATCTGGGACTGCAATTCGGTTCGGCGCACGAGCTCGGGCTGGGCCTTAGCGCGCAGCGCCACGACCACCTCTTCGAGGGGCTCGAGGCCGAGCAGGAGTTCGAGTTCGCGATCCTCGCAGGCGCCCAGCAGTTCGCGCACGTGGTCGAGTTCGGTGTGGATCGCACCCAACTCGCGTGCGTTGCCCGTCGAGGTGGCGAGCGTCGTCGCGAGGTCCACTTCACGCTTCTTCAGCCGCTGCGATTCACTGGCGGCGTCCTCGTAGGCGCGCTGTATCGGATCAATCTCACCCTGGGCGTCCTGGAGCGCCTTGAGCAGTGAACGCAGTTCACCCTCGAGGGTGGTGAGTTCGGTCTTCTCGGGTAGGTGGTTACGCTGGGACCCAACCCGATCGATCCAGCGATCAGCCTCCATCAAGGCGCGAAGCGCGTCAGTCTCACTCACGGCTCGTAGTCTCTCACGCGATTGTCGTCGTACCACTGGCCGAGCTTCTTCAGTGCCGCGGCGAGCGGCTTCTCGCAGCGTTCCTGGGCGCCCTCGAAACTGAACCAGTACACCTGGCGACTCTCACCCACGAGCGGATTGGGTTCCTGGGGCGCCGCGAGCAGGACGTAGCGCAGGTCGTAGTGGGTGTGGCCGCGAGGTCCCGGGTGAAGGTCGACATGAAAGAGCAGTGGCGCCTCGAGGTGACGAACGGCCAGTCCCGTCTCCTCGTAGGTCTCACGCAGCGCAGCTTGGGTTGGGCTCTCGTCGTAGTCAACGTGCCCGCCGGGCTGGACCCAGATCCCGAGGCGCTTGTGGCGATGAAGGATGACTCCGCGCGAGGAGACCACGAAAGCCGACGCGGTGACGTGGTGATCGTTCAGTCGTTCGTCAAAGGGATTGGCGGGCCAGTCGAGACGGTCCAGCGTGGCGCTAATGGACTCGGTTTCGCGTTCGTCGACCGGGTCAATGGCACGAATCGCTTCTCGTAACTCGTCGTAGCGGTCCATCACTGCTGTTCGAGGAGCCGGCGCACCGACTCGGGAAGCGGCACGTCGCCACTCGCCATGGCTCCGTCACGGCTCGGCACCGGTTCGCCAAAACTGAGGCGCGCGGGCACCGTGCCCGACCAGATCGGCAAGTCCATGTCCTCGACGAAGTCCTCGGTCGGGCCCCGCGAGACCTTGGCCGACGCCTCGTCAATGACGAGCGCGACCACGAGGGTGAGCCGCACTTCCTGCTCGCTCATTGGTCGAACCTCGCTCGCCCTTCCCGAAAGGACCGCGTCGAGGAAGAGATTGAGCACCCGAGCCTTTTCGACCTCCTCCTCGATTGGCCTCGTCGGTCCCACCACCACCACCGAGCGGTACGCAATGGACGACTCGAAACCGCTGCGCGCGAGACGCAAACCGTCGTAGAGCGTCACGCTCACGCAAGCACGCCCGGCGTCAAGGACCGCGTTCAAGATGGCGTTGGATTTGTTGCCGTGCAAGTAGAGGGTGCGCCCTTCGCGCGCGTGCAGGGTCGGCAGCGCCATCGCCAGTCCGTCTACGGTCCCCGCGACGTGACAGAATCGAGCTTCGTCGAGGATGGCGTAGATGACGTCTTCGTTGTAGTCGGCCTTGGCGGGGAGCCGACGTATCTTCGTGTGGGGGCCAGGCCCGAGCGACGGGTTGCTCATGCGCGCAGATCGCCACCAAAGAATGTCCGCGCCAGACCCGCCACTTCGACGTTCTTCTCGAAGAGTCGCGCGTGCATGACGCCCCCGCGCGCCGACGCCTGTCGCACCGAGACGACGGGTGAGCCGACTTTCTCGACCCACCAAGGCGAGACCGCGCACATGGCGCTGCCGGTGACGTGGTCTTCGGCGAGACCGAGACGCGGTGCGAAGACTCGAATGGAGACGTCGACGTCGGGCCCACCGTGGCACGCCACAATCACCATCGAACTGGGCACGAGGAACAAGCTCATGGAATCAACTGCGAGTCCGCACAAGGTGTCGTAATCCTCGACGACCGCGAGCACACTCTGGGGGCCCGCCTGGAAGACCTCACGCACGGGACCGAGCGTCCCGTTGAGCACGGCCTCGTCGAGCGGCTCGATGTAGGAACGCGGTAAATCGACCCCGAGCATGCCGTCTCGCAGACGCCTCCCCGACAGGACGCCCGAGCGGGTCTGGAAGTAGAACTCGCCTCCGGGCACTCCGAGCTCGCTCAACAAGACGTGCAGGGTCGCCAGCGTGGCGTGACCGCAGAGGTCAACTTCCACGGTCGGCGTAAACCAGCGAAGCGACCACGTGTCGCCCACCCGGCGAACGAAGGCGGTCTCCGAGACCCCAAGTTCGAAGGCGATTTGTTGGAGTTCGTAGTCCTCCATGGGCCGCTCAAGCAGTACGACGACCGCGGGATTACCCCGCTCAGCAGCCCCGATGAACGCGTCGACCCACCAGAGTCGGTGACCGAAGCTGACGTTGACCGATTCCACGACTAGAGCCTTGCACATCCTCACCACGCCACGGCGTAGGGTTTTATCGTGCGTGTCGCGTCGTTCAATCTGCACGCCGGCATCGACGGCTGGGGCCGACCCACACGAGCGCTCGAACACGCGAGTCAGCTCGACGTGGACATACTGGTGTGTCCCGAACTCTGGCGCGGCGACCAAGGCCCTGATCTGTTTACCGAGTTGTGCGCGCGACTCGGCATGAAGGGACTCTTCGTACCCCTGGCCCGCGGAGAACGGGTCACCTCGAGCGCGGGAGGACGAACCTGGTTGCCGCTACTGGCGCACTTCACGGGCGAACACGGCCTCTACTTCCAAGAGCACCGCGATCTCTCCAAGCGCCAGTGGATCAGACGCTCGTCGCACGGCGTGCTCGAGACCGGCGAATGGGGACTGGGACTGCTGACGAAGTTGCCCATCGAGGAGATTCACGCCGAACCGCTCGCTCGCCTCACCAAGGAGAAGGTAAATCGAGCCGTCATCGTCGCGCGACTCTCATTGGATGGCCGACCGTTTTACGTAATGGGCGTGCACGGAGCGCACCTGAGTCATGGCTCGCATCGTCAGTATCGCCAGCTCAACGAACTCGCGGCCTCGCTCGAGCCAGCGTTGCCCACGATCCTCGCGGGCGATTTCAACTGCTGGCGCCCGTTACTGCGAGTCTTGTTGCCGGGCTGGCGAACGCTCGTGCGCGCGCGGACCTGGCCCGCGCGCTTTCCCCACAGTCAGATCGATCACGTCCTCGGACGCGGTCCGTGGTTGAGTCTCGGGGGTTCGGCGACTGACGGAGGCAGTGACCACCGAGCCCTCGTGGCGAACGTGCAGTGGCGCTCGGGGCCCTCTAATCAGGCCAATTGAACGCTGTCATCCACGACCACGAGCGTTTTGCCGTGGTTGCCGCCGCTGAAGAGCAGGTTTAGCGCCTCTGGCGCGTGTTCGAGTCCGTGCACGAGGTGCTCCTGGTGTACCAGGGTGCCCTTCGCGACCATCGCCGCCAGTTCGAGCTGGGCCTCGGCGAGCCGCGAGCCGAAGTCCTGGAAGACAATGAACCCCTCCATGCGAGCACGACGCACGATGAGCATCGAAGTGTTGGCGAGCCCCTTGGGCTTCTGCATCGAGTTGTACTGCGAGATGGCACCACAGAGAATGATCCGACCGTGTACCGCGATGTTCGAGAGCACCGCGTCGAGTATCTCGCCGCCGACGTTGTCGAAGTACACGTCGATACCCTTGGGACAGGCTTCGTGTAATGCGCGCGCGAGATGCACCTGGCGGTAGTCCAGGCATTCGTCAAAGCCGTACTTTTCGACGACCTCCTCACACTTCTCTGGACCACCGGCGATGCCGATCACTTTCTTGGCACCCCGGGCCTTAGCGATCTGACCGGCCACCGAACCCGTGGCGCCCGCGGCACCCGAGACAACAACGACGTCGCCCTCGTGGAACTTTCCGACCTCGAGCAAGCCGAAGTAGGCCGTGACACCAGTGAGACCCACGACGTTCATCACCGTCGCGAGATCGAGGCCGAGCCCCGCCGGGATGACCGAGAAGTGATTGTTCTCATCAGCGATCGTCCACTCCTGCCAGCCGGTGATCCCGCTGACGATGTCGCCCACTTTGTAGCGCGACGAGTTCGACTCGACGACCACGCCCGCCCCGCCCGAGCGAACCACGTCACCAACGGCAATGGCTGGCAGGTAACCCGGTGCGTCGTTCATCCAGGTACGGATCGTCGGATCAATCGAGAGCATGCCGACTTTGATGAGCGCCTGATCGGCGCCGCACGTTGGTCGGGGCGACTCGACCAAGGTNNGAGGAGGTCGCGTGTCACGAGAAAGAAGTTTGCGCTCCCAGCTCTACTGTGACGCACGAATCATGGGCAACGTGCAGGCGGCCGCGAAGGGTCCTGGCGCCTACACCAAGCGCTACGTGCGTAGAAGGACGTACGCCAAGACCAACGCCGCGACCCGCGCAATTCTCCAATCCTTCGGGCTCTCGCGCTAGTCAGACGCTCGTGCCGTAGAAGCGGTACCCGATCCCAGGTTCGGTGCGAAAGTAACGGGGGCGCGCCGGTTCAGGCTCAAGCTTGCGCCGAATACGCGTCACGTGATGACGCAGGTGCGTCTCGTCTTCGGGCGGTCCGTCACCGAAGACGCCCGCGAGCAACTGACGCTCGGTCACCAGTCGGCCACTCGAACGCACGAGCACGCGCAGGATCTTCCACTCCACGTCGGTGAGCGCCACGTGTTCGCCTCCTCGGCTCGCGAGTGAATCGACGAAATTAAGCGTGAAGTCCGTCGTCGAGATCGTCGAAAGCTCCGCGAGGTCACGACCCAGAATCGCGCGCACGCGCATAATCAAGTCGCCCACCGAAAACGGCTTGGCGAGAAAGTCGTTGGCGCCTTCGTCGAGTGCGAGCAATTTCTCCGGGTCCCCGCCCCTCGCCGAGAGGATGATCACCGGCACGTCACTCGAAGAGCGCAAGGACTCGAGGACCTCGAGACCACTCGTGCCAGGCAGTTCTAAGTCCAAGATGACGATGTCTGGCGGATTGTCGCGCACGAATCGAAGGGCGTCGCTTCCGTTTTGAGACGTCGTGACCAGGTAACCACGAGCCTCGAGATTGATCCGCAGCACGCGCAGGATCTGCACATCATCGTCGACAACGAGCACGCTCTGACTCACGGGGACTCCGTGCGCGCGAGTTCGAGCGCGACCGTGAGGCCACCACCCGGCGTGTCGTCAAAGCGCAGTTCCCCACCCAGCAGGGTCATGAAACCTGCGGCCACGCTTAACCCGAGTCCCGCGCCCGACCGTTCATCGTTCAGGTCTTGGAACGAGGCCATGATCGCGGCCCGCTTCTTCTCGGGAATGCCGGGGCCGCGGTCAATGACGAGCAGTTCGAAACCATGCCCAGTGGCGCCTCCGTTGATGCGAATTGGTTGGTCTGGTGGGCCGAATCGACACGCGTTGCTCACCACGTTCGCGATGACCCGCTCGGCGAGGTCGGGATCGGTCTCGATGAGCGGCAGGTCATCGGGCAGATCGATGTCCAAGACCCGACCGTGGGTATCGATCGTCTCAAGGGCACTGGCTACGAGATCGTCGAGCGCCACGTGCAGCATCCTTGGGGTTACGAGATTCGCCTCGAGCCGTCCGGCATCGAGCAAGTTGGTCACGAGTCGAGTGAGGCGGTGCACCTCGCGGTCGACCGAAACGAGAAAACCGTGCTGTTCGTTCAAAGTCCACACCACGTCGGTCTGCAGCAGCGATGAGACGTTGGCCTCGATCGTGGCCAAAGGTGTCCGCAGGTCGTGCGAGACGGCCTTTAACAGCCCGGTACGAAGTGCGTCGGTCTCGGCGATCGCCTGGCGCTCGGCGGTCTCGTGGGCGCGACGCTGGGACTCGATGCTCGCCGCGACCCGACCCGCGAACGCACCAATGAGCTGACGGTCCTGATTGTCCAGTGAAGCGCCCGCCATCACGAGGACGTGGTCGTCGTCTATCTCGAAGCGTGCGTTCAAAAGGGCCGGGTCGACCTCTTCGCCACTCAACAGCTCAGGGACCCATTCACCGTCGCGCCTCTCGAGGAGGGCCACCGTGGGAACCGCGAAGACCGCACGTAATGAGTCGAGCAAGGGCACCAGGTCGTCGTGGGTCGTCGCGACGGTGGCCGCCGCTCGCGCGAGGATCTCCGCCTCGGCCTTGGAACGTTCCGCCTCGGACGAGCGCTGGGCAAAGAGGTTGACGACGATGCTCGCGCCTATCGCGAACAGCAGGAAAGCCACGATCGCGACGGCGTCGTCGGGCCGCGCTACTTCGAGCGTATGGAGGGGTTTGACGAAGAAATAGTTCTCGAGCCCCGAAGCGGCGATAGCCGCCACCAGGCCCACCACGATCCCGCCCCAACTCGCCACACCGAGCACCACCGCCAGGAACACCAAGAACACCGTGGACTCTGAGACGTTGGCCCGGACCTGGCTCAGGGCGAACGTCACCAACGGCAAGAGGACCGCCGCCGCCACCAGGCCCACCAGTTGACGCCGCCAGGAGTAGATACCAATCTTGCGCCGTCGCCAGATACGTTTCGGCTTTTCGCCGCCCACCGCGATGATGTGCACGTCCAGGTCGCGGGCCAGTCGCAGTACCTTCTCGATGACGCCGGTGCGCTGGATTGCCTTGCGGTTGCGACTCGAGCCCATGACGATTTGGGTGCCGCGTTCGGATCGGGCAAAGGATACGAGCGCCGTCGCGACGTCCTCGTCCATTATCTCCTGGAACGTACCTTCGAACTCGATGGTGAGTTCGCGCGCGAGCGTCGTGTCAGCGTCGCGCTTTTGGAGTGCCCCCGAATCGATGACGTGCACGGCGAAGAGTTCGGCGCCCGTGCGCGAAGCCATCCGCGCGGCCCGTCGCAGCAACGCTTCATCGGTCTCGGTACCCGTGACTGCGACGATGAGGCGCTCGCGGGTCTCCCAGCTCTCTTTGATGTCGTGATCGTCAAGGTACTTCTTGAGCGAGTCCTCGACCCGATCGGCGAGCCACAGGAGCGAGAGCTCGCGCAGCGCAGTCAAGTTGCCTGATCGAAAGAAGTTAGAGAGTGACGCGTCGATTTTCTCGGCGGGATAGATGTTGCCGTGCGCCATACGTCGACGCAGCGCCTCGGGCGTGATGTCCACCAGTTCGATCTGCTCGGCCTTGCGAACGATCGCGTCCGGTACAGTCTCGCGCTGGACGATGCCGGTGATCTTCTCCACGACGTCATTGACCGATTCAAGGTGCTGAATGTTGACCGTCGTGATCACGTCGATGCCCGCTTCGAGCAGCTCCTCCACGTCTTGCCAGCGCTTCTCGTTCTTGGCGCCGGGCGCGTTGGTGTGGGCCAATTCGTCCACGAGCGCGACCTGGGGGCGTCGAGCGAGGATCGCGGCCAGGTCCATCTCTTGGATCTCGGTTCCCCGGTACTCGTAGGCCTTGCGCGCCACTGTTTCCATGTCGCGGATCTGGGCGGCCGTGAGGGCCCGGCCGTGGGTCTCGACGAAACCAACGACGACGTCCGCACCGCGCTCGCGGCGCCGCCATCCTTCGTCGAGCATTCGAAACGTCTTACCGACGCCGGGAGCCAAGCCCAGGTAGACGCGAAGGGTGCCTCGTGACATGAACTAAGTATCGTCGCTCGAACGCGCGACAGTCGCGTTACGCCCGTCACTCGCGATTGCGCCCGCGGCGAGACTCGCCAGCGCCACCGCGACCACCCGGCGCTCGAGGGAGACCGATTGGCCGGGTGTAGGGGTGAGCACGAATCGACCGAAACTCACCCCGCGCCACTGGGCCACGATCTCTGCTTGGGGACCGGGAATTCCGAGTTCCTTCGTGGGCCACTGCAAGCCCACGTGAACTACCGTGCCGTCACCAACGATTCGAGCGAATGGCAAGCCAGAAGCAAGACGCTCGAACGTGCATTCTCGAAGCATCAACATCTGAACCAGAGACTGAAGGGTGAATTCGATCACCCGGTCCACTTCAAACTCCTCGCTCACGATGACCGCCAACTTGTGCACGGTCTTCACGTAGTCCGATTCCAGACTGGCTCGAAGATACGACCGACGGTTCGCCGCCGCGAGTTCGTTCACGACGAGACCAACCACCACGATGCAGATCGTCGTCTCGAGGTCCAGGCGGTGAATAATGGTCAAGCGGTCGTACGGCCTGGTCAGGTAGAAATCGAACCATACCGCCGAAGACGTGATTGCGACCAGACCACTGATTCGATTACCGAGTATCGCCACGGCGGCGATAACGGCCACGAACGTCAGAGCCGCCGCGGTATCGGCGAAACTGTGGCGGAGTGGCACCAAACCAACCGCGAGCGCGAAGGGAGCCACCACCGCCACGGCGCCTGCGACGAGCGTACGGTGCTCGCGAATCGTGCGCGCGAGCGAGCCAACGACGCGCGGAGGTGTACTCACTCGATGCCGCCTATTCCAGCTTGGCGAGGGCTTCGTTCAGCTGGAGAACGTCGATGTAGCTCGAGCCGAGGAATCCGAACTGCGCTGAGTTGGTCTCCTTTTGGATCAGCGTCCGCAGCACCTTAGACGAGAGCCCCGTTGCCTTGGCGACCATGGGGATCTGAACAATCGCGTCTTGTTGGGAGATGTCCGGGTCGTAACCGCTGCCCGAGGTCGTCACCAGGTCGGGCGTCGGGTTGACACCAAGTTTGTGCCAATACGCCACGAGCTCCTTGGTGTCCTTGAGCAATACCTTCGAGCGCGGACCGAGATTCGTCGCGCCGGATTCACCGCTCACCCCATTCGCCGCGAGCGGGTTGTCACCGGAGGTGTAGGGACCTGTGTCGTCAGGACGTCCATGAAAGAACTTGGGACTCGACCAGTTCTGACCGATCAGCGTTGATCCGTTTGCCGTGATCGAACCGTCCGCCTGGTTCTTGAAGAGCAATTGGGCGACGCCGGTGCCGGCGAAGGCGTAGACGAAGCCAAAGAAGATCATGCAGATCACTGCCATCACTAGTGAGCGTCGAAGGTGAACAAGCATTTCTGTCTCTCTTTAGTACGCGTGCAGCGAAACGAGCACGAGGTCGATGAGTTTGATAAATATGAAGGGAATGATGACGCCACCCACTCCGTAGATCCACACATTGCGCCGAAGGATCGCGGCGGAATTAGCGGCCCGGAATCTCACGCCGCGCAGCGCGAGGGGAATCAACGCAATGATCACGAGGGCGTTGAAGATGACCGCAGAGAGTACGGCACTCTGTGGACTGTGCAAGTGCATGATATTCAGTGCCTTTAACTGCGGATACGAGACCGCAAACAAGGCCGGAATGATTGCGAAGTACTTCGCAATGTCGTTGGCGATGGAGAACGTCGTCAAAGAGCCACGAGTGATGAGCAGCTGTTTGCCGATCTCGACGATGTCGATCAGCTTGGTCGGGTTGGAGTCCAGGTCGACCATGTTCCCCGCTTCCTTTGCCGCCGTCGTGCCGGTGTTCATCGCGACGCCGACGTCAGCTTGGGCGAGAGCGGGAGCATCGTTCGTGCCGTCGCCGGTCATCGCTACGAGCTTGCCGCCTTCTTGCTCCTTCTTGATCAGGGCCATTTTCGCCTCGGGAGTCGCCTCGGCGAGGAAATCGTCGACACCCGCTTCTTGAGCGATTGCCGCCGCCGTCAGCGGGTTGTCACCGGTGATCATGACGGTGCGGATGCCCATCTTGCGCATCTCGTCGAACTTCACCCGAATTCCCTGCTTGACGACATCCTTCAGTTCAATGACGCCAAGGATCTCCTTGCCGTCAGCGACCGTGAGCGGCGTTGAACCGGCCCGCGAAACACGCTCGACGATCGCGTCGAGGTCGCTCGGCAGGACGCCGCCTTGATCGCTCACCCATTTCTTTACGGACTCGGCCGCGCCCTTTCGAATCTGGCGGGTGCCCATATCGAGACCCGACATGCGCGTAGTTGCCGTGAAGGGGACAAAGACGTGGCTGGGATCGAGCTGACGTTCGCGAATACCGAAATTCTCCTTGGCGAGCACGACGACCGAACGTCCTTCGGGCGTCTCGTCGGCCAGGGACGCCAATTGAGCCACGTCAGCAACCTCTTGTTCGGTGTGTCCAGTAACTGGGAAGAAATTCGCAGCCATTCGGTTGCCCAGCGTTATGGTACCGGTCTTGTCGAGAAGCAATACCTGCACGTCTCCGGCCGCCTCGACGGCGCGTCCACTCATGGCGAGGACGTTGCGCTGGACGAGGCGGTCCATGCCCGCAATCCCAATCGCCGACAACAGAGCACCGATCGTCGTCGGGATTAGACACACGAGCAACGCCACCAGCACCACGACCGACACGGTCGTGCCGGCGAAACCGGCGAAGGGCTCCAACGTCACCACGACCGGTATGAAGACAATCGTCAGCACCGCGAGCAGAATCGTGAGCGCGATCTCATTGGGGGTCTTTTGGCGGTTCGCGCCTTCGACCAACGAGATCATCCGGTCGATGAAGGTGTGGCCGCGCTCGGCCGTGATACGCACGACGATCCGGTCCGAGAGCACCTTGGTGCCTCCCGTGACCGCCGAGCGGTCGCCACCCGACTCGCGAATCACTGGAGCCGATTCACCCGTGATGGCCGATTCGTCCACAGACGCAATACCCTCAACGATCTCACCATCAGAAGGGATGAGGTCGTTGGCTTCACAGACGACGAGGTCACCCTTTTGCAGTGACGCCGCGGGCACGAGCTCCTCGGTCCCGTCGGGACGAAGTCGCCGCGCCTCGGTTTCCGAGCGCATCTTTCGAAGGGTGTCCGCCTGGGCCTTACCACGACCTTCGGCCATTGCTTCGGCGAAGTTTGCGAAGATCACGGTCAAGAAGAGCCAAATCGTGATCGACCACGTGAACGTGCTCGGGTGCGCGAAGGACTCGAAAAGAGTGATAATCGAGCCGACCAGCACCACGAACATGACCGGGTTGCGGAGTTGCACCCGTGGATCGAGCTTCTTGATGGAATCTTTCAGCGCTTGAGCCAGGATTTCGCGGTCAAAGAGCCCACGCGCTTGGGCGACGCCGTGGCCAGTTGAATCGGCGCTCGGTGGAGTAAGGACGGTTGTCATTAGAAGAACCTCAGGTGACTTAGTTGTTCGACGATGGGGCCAAGTGCAATAGCTGGGAAGAACGTCAGGGCGCCGATGATCAAGATGACGCCGATCGTGAGCCCGACGAACATCCCGTTGTCGGTACGGAACGTTCCAAGAGACTCCGGCACGACGTTCTTCTCCGCGAGCGAGCCACCTAGGGCGATCGCTGGGATCATGATGCCGAAGCGACCGATGAGCATGTCGATTGCGCCGATGATGTTGTAGAAGGGCGTGTTACCCGTGAGTCCACCGAACGCCGAACCGTTGTTGTTGCCTTGGGATGTAAGGCCGTAGAGGATCTCGGTGAAGCCGTGCGGACCAGCGTTGAGCGGGCCAACCCTGCCCGCCGCCAGTGACACCGCGAGCGCCGTGAGGACCAGCACCGCTATTGGCATCACGAGGGCCCCAAGCCCGGCGAGTTTGACCTCTCGGGCTTGGATCTTTTTACCGAGATACTCCGGCGTTCGCCCGATCATGAGTCCACCGATGAAGACCGCGAGGATCGCGTAGAGAAGCAGGGTGTACAGACCGGTACCCGTGCCACCCGGTGTGACTTCGCCCATCATCATGCCGGTGAGCAGTCCAAAGCCGCCGATGGGCGTGAAGGAGTCGTAGGACGCGTCGGCCGATCCCGTCGAGGTCTGCGTGGAGGCGACCCCGAAGAGTGCGGTCGAGGTATCACCGAAACGAACTTCCTTACCTTCGGTGTTGCCCACCGTCGAGTGGATACCCGCCGCGGCGACGGCCGGGTTGTTCTGGTGCTCGGCAGCCGACGTGAAGGCCACCCACGAGCCGAAGAGGATAATGATGACGGCCAGCAGAGCGAAGCCGTGCTTGATGCTGCCGACCATTTTTCCAAAGGTGTACGTCAGGGCGACCGGTATCGAGAGCAGCAGGTAGATCGAAAGGAAGTTCGTGAGCCCGGTCGGGTTCTCGAAGGTCGTCGCCGAGTTCGCGTTGAGGAAACCTCCGCCATTGGTCCCGAGCTGCTTAATGGCCTCCATGAAGCCGATCGGTCCTCGAGGAATGGTCTGGGTGACGCCGTTCAAGCTGTCCTTGATGCTCACGGTGCCGGCCAGAGTCTGAACCGCACCTTCGCCCACGAAGATGATGCCGGCGATGAACGCCATGGGCAACAAGATGTAGAAGAGGCACCGCGTGATGTCGACCCAGAAGTTGCCGATCGTGGGTGAATTCTTGCGCGAGAATCCACGCACCAACACCAACGCGGCGGCGATACCAACGGCCGGCGAGACGAACTGCTGGACGGTAAGTGCGCCCATCTGGGAGAAGTACGACATCGTCGCCTCACCGCCGTAGTTCTGCCAGTTCGTGTTGGTGAGGAACGACGACGCAGTGTTAAAGCTCAGCGCCGGACCCACCGCACCCAGGTGCTGTGGGTTAAGTGGCAGCGAGCCCTGAATCCGCAGGATCACGTAGGTGAACAGAAGCGACACCGCCGAGAAGACGACCATCGCCCCGGCGTAACGCTTCCAGGTCTGCTCTTGCTCGGGGCTCGTACGAAGGGCCCGATAGACCGGACGCTCAACGAAGCCGAAAAAGTGGACGCGGCCATCGAAGACCGCCTCCATGTACGAACCCAGGTAGCGCCAGGTCAATCCGAGCAACACCACGAGGGCTAGAAGTGTGAAGAAGAACCCCATTTAAAATTTCTCCGGTTTGAACATGGCGTAGCCCAAGTAAAAGAACATCGCCACCGCAATGATTAGAAGGATTATCTGAGAGAAGCTCATACGCGGTCCAAAACCCAAACGAGCCCCAGCGCCGCCGCCGTGAAGGCGATGATTCCAATTAGTGAATAGATATCTGCCATGGAGCCAGTCTGGCGAAACGGTTCTGCAATGGTTCTTAAAAGCCCTCGTAAGTTCTTCATAATTTCTGAATAACAAAGTCCCCGGGAAGAGCAGCCGTTTGGTGCGAGAATGGGCTCGTGCGCGCACGCCTCTTCACCCTGTTGATCGGAGTTGGCGACTCGGTCGTCTTCGGCGCGCTGATGCTCACCTTGCGTTCGCACGTCAGCGCTACGACCGTCGCTCTGGTATTCGTCATCCCCGTCGTGGCAGGCGTGGTCTTTGGCGGCCTTTTCACGGGCTTTGTCAGCACGCTCACCAGTGCTCTCGTCTTCGACTTCTGGTTCCTGCGCCCTTACTACACGCTGAGCATCAGCACCACGCAGAATTGGGCGGCACTACTTGTCTATGTGGTCGTTGTGCTGCTCGTCGCACGAGTGGTATCGGACTTGAAGCTGGCGAGACTCGAGGCCAGCCGAGGCAGCGAGGCCATGCGCCGGGTTTTCGAGCTCTCCGAGCTCCTAGTCCAGGATCAATCGGTCGAAGACCTCCTGCAGACCATTGTCCAGGCGGTCCAAACGGTCTTTAATATCCCGGGCGTCTCGCTGCTCGTGCTCGCGGACCAGCGCTTGAAGATCGCCGCCTCCGTCGGTGAACCACTCTCAGAAGAAGAACTGCGCCAGTTCGATCCCCAGTCTGGGATACCCATGAGCATCCGACCGTCGCTGGGCTCGTCCAGCGGACTACGCACCGTCGCGCTGTCGGCTTCTAGTCGGCCGGTTGGGATACTGGTACTTCGCGACGTTCCGATGTCCGTGACCGACCAGGCCATCCTTGTGACCTTCGCCAACGACGCCGCCCTGGCTCTCGAACGGACCCAATTGCGCGAGCAGGCCCTGCGTTCGCATTTCCTCGAGGAGGTGGACCGGCTGCGCCAGGCCCTCATGGGTGCGGTGTCGCACGACCTGCGCACACCGCTCGCCACCATCAAGGTCGCCTCTTCCACCCTATCTAGTCGCGCGAACGTCCTCTCGACGGCCGACGCCCACGAACTTCATGAGTTGATCGAGATTGAGGCGGACCGCCTGACGCGCCTGGTCACGAACTTGCTCGACATGACGCGAATAGAAGCGGGCGTCTTGGAGATCCACCAGGTGCCCACCTCGTTAAATGAGATGGTCAAAGAGGCGATCAACGTCATGAGCTCGAGTCTCAAAGATCGTCAACTTCGACTCGAGGTCTCGGACTCGCTACCCCAAGCGAACATCGACCGGCTCCTCGTCATCCAGGTGCTCGTCAACCTGCTCGACAACGCGCTTCGCCACTCACCGGCCCAGGGCGTAATCACGGTGAGCGCAGAGCAGCGCGGTTCTTCGCTCGTGCTCTCGGTCGCCGACCAGGGAGCTGGCGTCGCCGCCGAAGACCGTGAGGCGATCTTTAATCGTTTCGAACAGTTCAATACCGGTGGGCGCGCCGGACTCGGGCTCACCATTGCGAAGACTTTCGTCGAAGCACACGGCGAGAGGATCTGGTACGAGGACGCAACCGGTGGCGGTGCACGCTTCTCGTTTTCGCTACCCGCCGTTGACGCAGCGCCAGGGCTGGGCTGACGTGGCGCGCGTACTCGTTGTTGACGACGACCGGTCGCTCTTGCGAGCGTTGCGACTCGGATTACAGTCCGAGGGCCACGAGGTCACAACCGCCGAGACCGGCGAGCAGGGTCTCTCCCAAACCGCGCTGCTCGCGCCTGACGTGGTCGTGCTCGACATCGGGCTACCCGACATCGACGGACTGACCGTGTGCCGACGGATTCGCCAGTGGAGCGACGTACCAATCATCATCCTTTCAGCGACCGGCGACGAGAATCGAAAGATCGCCGCCCTCGACGGCGGAGCCAACGACTACGTCACGAAGCCCTTCAGTATGGGCGAACTGGAAGCACGGATCCGCGTCGTCGTGCGTACCCGGGTGGTCGAACCCGCCGAGGGCGAGTCTGAGATACGTTGCGGCGATCTCGAAATCGACCTGATCCACCACGACGTCAAGTACAAGGGAGCGGACATCGCGCTCACCGCAAAGGAGTTCGAGGTACTGTCATTCCTCGCGCGCCACGCGGGGCGCACCTGCACCCATCAGATGATCCTCAGCGCGGTGTGGGGAGTGGGCTACACGAGAGAAGCCCAGTACATCCACGCCTACGTGCACCGGCTGCGCCAGAAGCTCGACGATGAAGAAGGTCTGGTGCTCTGCACGGTGCCGGGCATTGGCTACTTCCTCGAACGCCCCGAGAACGCTTAACTGAGGCGGGTTATCTCCACGGTCACCCCGAGTGCGCGTGATGGGGCCCCGTGATAGATCCCCTTGAGGGGAGGGACGTCGCCGTAGTCGCGACCCTTGGCGACCACCACGTGACTAAGGCCAATGTCGTTGCCGTTGGTGGGGTCAAAGCCCACCCACGAGCCGCAGTAGTACTCGACCCAGGCGTGACTCTGACCCACTACGGTCTCGCCAATCGCCGCGTCGGAACTGGGATGCAGGTAGCCCGAGACGTAGCGCGCGGGCACTCCCTGGCCTCGAAGGAAACCGATCATGAGATGCGAGAGGTCCTGGCACACGCCGGTCTTCTGACCCCATGATTCGAGGGCCGTCGTGGTGACGTGCGTGGAACCGGGCACGTAGGCCACTCGCTCACTCACGCTCGACGAGACGATCGCGACAAGTGATTCCACGTCCTCGTCCTTCACGCGCGACGCCAACTCGCGGTGCAGCTTGTCGGGCAACGCGGTACGCGGGGTACTCGCCAGGTACTCGGCGTAGGTGTCGAGTACCTTGGACTCTCGCAGGTCCTTTAGATTCAAGTACGGCCGCTCGCGCGGTGTGGCTACGACTTCGACGAGCGCCTCGGCGGTCACTTCTAGTTGACGGTGCCGGTCGTGCAGGTCAAAAGCCGTGACCGCCGACCCGAAGTAGTCCATGTACGTGAGTTGAGAAGCGTTGGGATTAGTGCGAAGTGTCGCCTCGAGGACCTGCTGGCGCGACGAACTGAGCGGAGTCATCCGAGCCTCGTTGTAGGACGACTCGGCGAAGCCGTCGTAGATGAAGCCAGTGATGTGGCGGATCGAAAGGCGCGAAGTGGGCGACGAGGTCATACGCCCGCCTCGCTAGCCCAGGGCTCGGCGATGACCTGACGGAAGTAGCGCGCCGTGATCTCGTCGTTGGCAGAGGCACACGTTTGCTCGATGAAGTCGAGCAACTCGGGCAGGTCCGCGACCAAGGTGGCGAGTTCCAAGTATTCAAGTCGATTACGGGCACGGCCAATCGTGCGTCGAGCGTTAGACGTATCGCCCACTCGGCTGTGGGTCGTAGTGAGTAGTTCAAGTGAGTTGTCGGCCACGTTGAGCGTGTGGTACACCGAGCGCGGAAAGAGCCGGTCGAGCAGCAAGAACGATGCGAGCGATTCGGAACTCGCACTGCCGCGTGACTCACGTAAGTAGGACTCCATCGCTCCCGCCGCTCGCAGCAAAGTAAGCCAATCGGGCGAGTTGTTTATCCCTACCAGTTGGGCGTCGAGCAGGCGACAAGTCATGTCCACTCGTTCGATGCTTCGACCCAGGACGAGGAAGTGCCAGCCCTCGTCGTGGCTGATGGTCGCGTCGCTCAGTCCAGCGAAGAGCGCGGCCCGATCCGAAACGAACTTGAAGTAACTAGCGGCACCCACCCTGCGGGCCTGTCGATGTCGCGCGGTCAATTCGTCGTAGGTGCCGTTGATACAAACCCACATCTCTGAAGAGATCACCTCGCGCGAACGTCGCGCGTTCTCGTAGGCCGCACGGAGCGAACCCGTGATGGCACTCGGACTCTCGGGCGAGAACACCAGGTCCTCGAGCACGACGTCGGTCGTGGCGGGTCGATCTTCGTCGAGTTCGATCCCGAGGATGGCGAAGAGCGACCGGCACGCACTCTCGGCGTCATTAAAGGGATTTTCGGCGATGCGGTGGATATAGGCGTTGATGATGCGCGCGGTGCCGTCAGCGCGCTCGACGTAGCGGCCAATCCAATAGAGCGACTCGGCGACCCGCGAGAGCAGCCGCTGATCGCTCACTGTTCGGCCTCACTCGGGTGACGCGGGTCCACCTGGCGCGCGACGAAGTTCGCCACGGGTCGCAGGGTACGACCGTTGGCGTGGTCGCTCGGAGCAGCCTCGAAGGTCTCGGGGCTCGCGAGTACCCAGGTGTCCTTGGACCCCCCGCCCTGGCTGGAATTGACGACCAGCGCACCTTCGGGCAGGGCGACACGCGTCAAACCCCCCGGCAGGACCCACACGTCACGGCCGTCGTTGATGGCAAAGGGGCGAAGATCCACGTGGCGAGGAGCCAACTTGCCGTTGACGTAAGTGGGCAGCGTCGATAAGGCTACCGGTCGTTGGGCGATGAATCCGCGTGGATTCGCCTCAACCTCCTTACGCAAGTTCACCAACGTTCTTTCGTCCGCTTGGGGTCCGATGACGATGCCCTTGCCACCCGATCCATCAACGGGTTTGACGACGAAATCGCCGAGTCGGCCAATGACGTCGCCGAAGACTTCGGGATCGTCGAGTCGGTAGCTCTCGACGTTCTTGAGGATCGGTTCTTCGTTGCGGTAGTAGCGGATAATGTCGGGTACGAAGGTATAGATCAACTTGTCGTCCGCAACGCCGTTTCCGAGCGCGTTGGCAATCGTCACCGTGTTCGCCCGGGCCGCGTTGACGAGGCCGGCGACTCCAATGAGCGAGTCCGGTCGAAAGTGCAACGGGTCGAGCCACTCGTCATCGACGCGACGGTAGATGACGTGCACCGGTCGCTCGCCTTCGGTGGTGCGCAGGAGTACACGATTTCCCACGGTCACGAGGTCACTCCCCTCAACCAGTTCGACACCCATCAGACGAGCGAGCAGTACGTGCTCGAAGTAGGCCGCGTTGTGCACGCCAGGCGTCAAGACCACCACCGTAGGGTCGCGCACCTCTTCGGGGGCCGAACGTCGCAGGGCGGCGAGCAGACGCTGGGGGTATTCGTCGACGGGATGCACACGCTGGTTCGAAAAGAGCGAGCCGAAACTCTGGGTCATAGCCCGACGATTCTCGATGACGTACGAGACGCCAGAGGGAATGCGCAGGTTGTCCTCCAGAACTCGAAAGTGGCCCTCCTCGTCACGGATGAGGTCCACGCCCGAGACCGTGATTCGTGCCGAGTGCGAAGGAACGATGCCCACCGCTTCGCGACAGAAGTGTTGACTCGACGTGATCAGACTGCGTGGGATGAGGCCGTCGTCAAAACACACGCCGTGTTGATAGACGTCGCCTAGAAACGCCTCGAGAGCGAGAACGCGCTGGCGGATGCCACTGGCGAGCGTGTCCCACTCGACCGCGCTGATGATACGAGGAATCAGGTCTAGGGGGAACGGGCGCTCTTCGCCGTCGTGGGCAAAGGTAACGCCACGCTCGCGAAAGGTCCGACCCAGTTGGTCGAAGCGCGTCTGAAGTTCGCCCTCGCCGTAGCGTCCGATCTCGTCAACGACACTGCGATAGATGGGCCGGGGCTTGCCGGGCGCGCTGTAGACCTCGTCCCACGCGAGTTTGGGATCGATGTCTACGTTGGTCGGCCCCATGCCCAAAGTTACCTTTTCTTGTGTTTCAAGAGTATTTCGAGGCACAACTCGAGCCGGTTCGCGGTTGCGTCCCGCCCGGTCGCGAGGTCATCGGGATCGAAGGTTCGCTGTCGTAAAGCGAGATACGAAGCGTCGGTTCCTCACGCCACTTGAGAGGCCAAGGACGCGCGTGCGGCCTTGTAGGTGAGCCAGTTCCCTTGCTCGAAGTCGTACAACTTGCACGTACGCGTACTATTACGAAAGTCCTTGAAGCGCCACGGCGTATCGTGCACGACCTCGGGGTACGCACTTTCAATCGCCTTGGCGGCCTTTTCCAGGTTGTACATCGGGATTCGCATATCGACGTGATGAGGTGTGTGGATCATGATCCAATGAAAGAAGAAGTTCAACCCCTTTGGTACACGGTTCACCGTCGTTCCCTCCATCTGGCCCTTGAACTTGGTCCACTCCCCGCGCTTCCACCAGCGGATGTCTGGCTGCACGTGGTGCACGTGCACGACCGATCCGATCATGACGCAAAAGCCAACGAAGGGAATCACTTCAACGCGTCCCACGAGCCAGAGCGCGCCAAAGATCGAGTGGGTCCTCGCGTAGCCCAACACGCCAAAACCGAGTGCCATAAGGGCTATGAAGGAGAGCGTCACGATACGGTCTCGACGAATCAGCTTGATCCAACGCGCCGGGGGTTTAAAGGCGATCATCTTGTGCCACCACACCTCGAGGAAGTAGTAGAGGCCCGTTCCCATCCACGACCATTCGATTCGGTGCATTACCTTGGCGTAACGGCCCTTGTCCGCGTACTCCTGTGCCGTCACGGGATGCCAGACGAAGTCGTAGCCCTGGCGCACGGTGAAGGCGTGGTGAATCCGGTTGTGGCCGAGTACCCAGGCCTCAAAGACGTGCCACGAGGGCAGCATTGCGAGGCGTCCGACAATCGAGTTCTTGCGCTTGGTGTTAAAGAGCGCGCCGTGCGCGGAGTCGTGGGCGACGACGAAGAGCCCGGTCACCGCAAGAATCGTAAGAACCTCAATCGGTACGTCGATCAACGGGTTGGTGACGAAGACGAGAAGAACGACCATGCCCACGTAGATCGCTAAATCACGAAAGAAGTAACCAAGTCCTTTCCACGTCGGATTGCGATACACCGAATCGGGGATGACGTCGATGACGGGCATCAGTGAGCCTTCGCGCTCGAGTTGGACTTCTTCCATTGAACTGTTCACCACGTGACTCCCACCCGCTCGAAATCTGGACCCACGCGACGATACGCTTCAGCCGAGAAAACTCCTGTGGTCCTTAGGATACTTACTTGCGAGAACGTTCTTGCGAGGACTTCGGTCCCGGCGTCCTCGCGCCTCGCCACCTCGACATTTACAAGTTCACGTCACGCTTGTGAAGCCCATCACAACCAATGCCCTGCGCCGATCAAAACGTGTACGTCTTACGGAGCCCCTTCACATCGCTTGATCAAAGCACCCCGTGGGAGCGGGACGATCGTGCACTCCTGCCTGTCGTACACGGCGCACTACTCACTGCGGCCAGTCACGCCAATTGACACCTATGGGTCGCGCTCGGTTGCCGCCGGGTCCCGACGATTAATTGGCTCTTCCTCATCCGGTCCATCACGGCCCCGCCAGATCCTCAATCTCGAGGACCCCTGATGCCCCGACCAGATTGAACCGTGCCGCCTTCATGAGTTGCTCCATTCGTGATCTAAAGGATCAATTGTCACCGGCGGGGTGTAACCATCTTTTGCAGCTTCAAGGTCGGCCCGTGCCGCGAATAACTTGTCTCAGCGAGACGCTGGGTTCTGTCGTGCTGACTAAAGAATTGTGTACCCCCAGTCGACGCGTGAAGTGAAACGGCGGAGCGAAGTTGATGTGAAGAACACTCGCCTTCACGGGCGCACGGCTCGAGGAGGGCGGTACCTAGAGACGGGATTGATATTTATTGCGACTTTGGCGACGCCACCTAAACCCTTAATCAGCCTGGATTGTCCGGAGGCTTCGACAGACTTTCGATTGCGGCATTAACCTCACCGCCGACAAGAATGGCGAGGCCAGTCAGGTAGAGCCAGAAGATCAAGATCGCCACACCCGCAAAGGCGCCGTACGTCTTTGCGTACGAACCAAAGCTCGACGTGTAGAGCGAGAAGCCGAGTGAGACCACGGACCACAGGATCGTGGCGAAAAGAGCACCGGCGCTGGTCCAGCGCCACTTTTGTCGCGGGCGGTTCGGAGCAACATAGTAGAGCAGTGAGAAGAGCAGATTCATCAGCCCGAGTGCCAGTAACCAGCGCAACGTCGTCCAGGTAGCGCCGAACGCCGGACCGGCCACCGGCACCGAATCCTTAATCAGGTTTCCTATCGGTAAACCAAAGATGACGAGAGCAGACGCCGCCCCACCGAGGATGGTCGCACCCGCCAGCAGTGGCAAGGCGAGTATTCGCATGGTCACGAAGGATCGCTTCTCGGTCAAACCGTAGGCCATGTCGAGGCCCTCTTCGACAATCACCATTCCCGACGTCGCACTCCACAACGCCACCACGCTCGCAACAACGGTCGCCCACAAGTCGGTGCTCGTGCGCTTGGCCGTATGCCGAAGCGCCTTGGCAAAGACCTGAGCGGCTGCCGATGGGAGGGATTTCGAAACTCCATGAATCAAACTCACGACCAAGTTGCTCGGTATTGCTACGAGCGCGGCAATACCCAGCAGGGCAATGATGATGGGAAAGATCGCGAGGAACCAGCGAAAAGCAAAGGCCCCCGCTGCCACGTTGACACGGTCAATCTTCACGTTGGAGATCGTGACGCGAACTATCTCTTTAACTCGACGTTCGCTCATCGCACTACGTAGCCGCTGCAGCATTCGATCGCCTACACCGCAGCGTTTACGCGCACAACAAATGCGCGGACCGAAACTAGGGAAGTGTCAATGCATGAGACTACATCGCTACGCAAACAGTGACCTACGATTCTCAACTCAGGTGTCAAGAAACCGTGTCAACACGTTTCGCAGTCACCAGTGCAATGGTTTTCGGGCTACTCCCAAAGTGAAGTAGCTCCACGGCTTTGGACCTCTGGCGTATTCCTGCTCATTTCTCTCGATCACAAATCCGGACTCACTGATCATGGCCAGTGGTTCGCGAGTCAGTTGGCAGCCGCCCGCGAGTCGCCTCTCAAGACCGTTAAGAAGACGTTGCCAGCGCGCGATGCGCTGGTCTGGAGCCAAACCGTGTTCAAGGAAGTGCAGCGGCGCGCCGGGCTTTAAGACACGTAGGAGTTGACGAAGCACAACCCCGGGATCATCAACACTGCAGAGCGTGAACGTACACAAGGCTCCATCGAGAGAGTCGTCGCTCAAAGAGTGAGTACTGTCGAGGTCAACAAAGGTAACATTGAAGGCGTTGCCAATGATCTTCGACTCGGCAACTTCCCGAGCGGTTCGCGACGGTTCCACTGCGACGACACGCCGAACTGCGGTAGGCAGGAAGCGCACATTCGTGCCCGATCCAAAGCCCAATTCGATGATGTCGCCTTCTAGACCCTCGCAGACCCGACGACGCCACGAATCAAAGAACTTGTGTCCACACACGACACCCACGAGTCGCGGCATAACGTGATCGTTGTAGAGACCCATCAGACAAATCTAGAGAGCGGGGCTGCTCCTTGGACACACGTGACGAATTGCGGGTGCTGATGTAGCTCAGCACCGAGACACCCGCGATTGAACTCAGCGTGAGATCCCTCGACACCGAGCACCGTTTTCGCGCCGGCCGCAGGATTCGTAACTCTCCGCGCGAAGCATGGGGCACTTCTCCCCCGGCATTGATTTGCTTGACCGTCGCCAAGTTGACGAAAAGTCTTCGGAACTCCGTGGCGCGAGTGAGCGAAGTGGCACGTAGATTTCGTCTCATCGTTGCTTGGTTGGTGCCAAGACTGATTGAGAGAACTGTCACATGGCTGGATGTGCTTCTTGCGCAGGATGTTGCGCTAGCTGCGGTACCACTTGCGGCGCAATCGGTGACGGGTCTTTCACTGCCTTGGGATTAGGTTTCACCGGCGGAGTCGGTGGTTCGGCTTCCGCTCTGCCAACAACTACAACCCCGGTGATCAGAATGACGAAACTCTGACGCCAGTCGACACCGATGCTCTTTCTGACCCGCACCATCCGGGTCACCGTGAAGCTATCAAGACAATTTCACGCGTTGACAATGAGACGCACGAGAAGATCTCCACGTGGCTGAAGACGGAACTAAAAAAGGTCAACGGAACCGCAGGCGAATAGTCGTATCGACTTTAAATGGGCGACAGAACCCGCCACAGGGAAACTTCGTGGAGGTAACGGGACTAGGTTCGAACCCCTTTGCACTGCTTTTCACCTTGCAGTAGTTGTGTTCGCTTCCTGGGCGATGTACTTCGCACGGCGTATCCACAGAATGCTGTGATAGACGACATGACCATCCTCGAAGGTCAGCTGCCCACGACGGATCAACCTTGAAAAACTACCTGGATTCGGGCTCCCGAGTTTTACCACACCAGCGTGCCGCGCGTAAGCGGCCAACTGCTTACCAGGAAAGTGGAACGGCCAGTCTCGATACACGTACACGTTCTGGTCAGTCACCAGTACGATGCGATGAAAATAGAAGGTCAGGATGCTGATCGCCATCTCAAGTAGTCCGCCGACGCTTGGCACGTACCGAACAACATCTTCCACCGTGCCAATCAAAACTGTCGTTAGCAGATTGTTATACGCGAAGCACACCGCCTCACCCTGTTCGTTTAAGTGTGCGCGTCTTGCCATTCGCTTCGCCATGCGTACGTTGTATTGCCGCACCGGAAGACTGAAAGAATTGGGACCATCGGTAGTGCTCATTTTGAAACCTTAGGACACAATCTCGATGGGCCAGATGCAATCTCGATCTTTCAACTGGCCTGCGTGTTGCTCCAGCTTGACGAGTTCGGCGCCGACGAACTATGTAATATCGCCGGAACCAGCGAAAGGGAGCATCGTTGGCAAATCCACCGTTGTGGGACTTGTCGTCTCAGAAGGAATTTGCCGTTGTTTTCCATCGTGGTGACTTGAACGTCCAAAAAGGACCGCTTGACCCCTCGTTCCATTTCTCTCATAATGGATCGCTAATAACTAAAGCGCAGAAGGGTCAATTGGAGGCATGAAAATGAAAGGCAAGCCACTCGAAGTATCACGCAGGATCGAAGCACCTGCGGCTGTAGTTTTTGCAATCCTTGCGAGCCCGCAACGCCACAAAGACTTCGATGGCTCCGGCATGCTCCGGGGAGTCGTCGTCGACCGTCGCATCTCAGGGGTCGGCGATACCTTCACCATGAAGATGCATCGGCTGGGAGACGACTACCTCATGCTCAACTACGTGGTGGAGTTCGAGCCAGATCGGCGCATCTTCTGGGAGCCGGCCCCCGGAGACCCTTCTCGGACCGAGGGCAATGATCCATCCAAAGTTGGCATCCCTGCCGGGTACCGCTGGGGCTACGTTCTCGCTCCAAACGGTGACGATGCCACCGTCGTCACCGAGGTCTTTGACTACGGCGCAATGCCGGAGGAACTCCTACGCGATGGCGCGGCGTGGATCAACGGGAACAACCCGATAATCGAGTCCTTGACAGCCAGCCTGGAAAGGCTCGACAAGATCTGTACCGAGTAGCAGAACCGAAATTGTCCTCGCAGCGGTTTTTGGGGCACACCTTCGGGGAACCAACTAAAGCTTGGTGGACCTATCCACTGCTGACTCAAACAAATGGTCACTCCTTGCAGAAGGCCACTTGGAAAGGCAAACAACGGAAGATATCACCTCCTCTGATTATCAACTACTTGGCCCAATCCGTCAACGACAGAGGCGGCTTACTGAAGCTCAGGTGCTTGAGATGGCCGCACGCTACGAAGTAGGAGCCACGATGTACGAGATAGCTGCTGAATTTGGCTGTCATCGCACGACCGTCGCAGAAAGGCTTAAGAAGGTTGGAATCTCGATGCGTGGCCAGTCTCCAACGTCTGGAGTCATCGATTCGATGGTGCATCTGTACACGTCTGGACTGTCCCTCGTGGAAGTTGGGGAGCAAACCGGATTTTGCGCAAACACAGTGAGGAATTGCTTGGATGTTCGACAAGTCAGAGCTCGAGATACGCATAAGCGAGATCGTTAAGCGCTCACCGTTCATTCAGTCGATTAGCAGAACGAGCTTTCCACGCACGCGCCCAGCTTCGCCCTGACGATGGGCTTCCGCGACGTAGGCACGGGGTAGAGCCCCTCTGATTGAGGGCTGATTTAAGAGAACGCTCGCGCGTAGTCTGCTACGAACTGTTGATACGAGCGGGCAGGTCGACCGAGGATCAACTCGACGTCCTCACTGGTCCACTCTGCATCACCTTCCGCAGTCAGACTGAAGGCCTGGGCGTTCTGCTCTGCGATCGCCTCAGGTACACCGGCACTGACCATCGCGCTCTTGTTTTCATCGAATGTGAGCTCTCGGTAGGTAATGGTCCGACCAAGCAACTTTGAGAGCAGGCCCGCAACGTCGTAGTTGGAGATGAGCTGAGGACCGCTGAGCCAGTACGTCTTTCCGGCGTGACCGGCCGGAGATGCGGCGATCTCAGCTGCCACTGCCGCTACGTCGCGCGCATCGACCATGCCGACAAGTCCCTTGCCGGCCGAGGAACCGAAACTGCTGGTCTTGGCGATCACCGGCGCCAACATCAACGTATTCTGCATGTAGGCGTTGGATCGCAGCAGCGTGTGGGGCAAACCGGAAGCGGCGAGTCCGGCTTCGATTTCGGTCTGCCCGCGCCGTCGGGCGATGGGCGAATCGGCGGACGCCTTGCTGGTCGCTTTTACGACATGCTCGACGCCCGCCCGAACCGCGCTACACACCAAGTTCAACTCCTGAGCGGGCACAGCAGAGCTCACGAGTATGACCGACGTGACACCCACCATTGCCTCGTCGATGGACGCCGACGCGTCCAAGTCGCCCACGGCGATCTCAACACCGGCGTCTGCCAACGCCATGACCTTCTTCGGGTCTCGCACCAACACCCGCACGGGCACTTGGCGCTCGACAAGAAGACGTGCAGCTTCGGAGCCGACCGTTCCAGCCGTAGTTACGAGGATCAATGTGGGTCTCACTTTTTAGGTTGTAATGGGTTGTACAACCCATTATTGCAGAGGTCNNACCGCCAAGGGCGAACGCACTCGGGGTCGCATTGTCGAGGAAGCCGCTCGCCTAATTTACGAGCGGGGCGTTGCCGCCACCACGCTGGACGAAATCAAGGCTGCTGCAGAAGTCAGCGGGTCGCAGCTTTACCACTACTTCCCCGACAAGGACGAGCTCGTGCGGGCAGTCATTAACTACCAGGCCGACGCCATCGTCACCAACCAGCAACACGCAAATCTTGGCACCGTGAAAGGGCTCCGAGCGTGGCGCAACACGGTCGTCGCAGCGTCGAAAAGCACCGAAGCCAAGGGGGGCTGCCCCCTTGGCTCGCTGGGTGGTCAACTTGCGGAAAGCGACCCTGAGGCGCGAGCCCTCATCGCCGCCGGGTTCGATCGCTGGTCAAGTACCCTCAGCGACGGGCTTCAGGCCCTTCATGCCCACGGCCAACTGTCATCGGATATCAATCCAGACGATCTCGCTGTCACTATCCTCGCCGCGCTGCAAGGGGGACTACTCCTCGCTCAGGTGCAGAGGAGCACTCGACCATTCGAGATTACGGTCGACACAATCCTTGCCCTTGTCGCTCCGAAGATAAATGTATAAGAGATGTGGACAGGTCTGTCCGGCGAATTGTTCTCGTAACAGCCGCTCGGAGAGCCTTGCGGGAACCTACTAAAACTTGGTGGACCTTATGGGACGGCTTTCAAACCCTTCCGATGCCACCAAGACCCTTGTTTTACATCGATCCACGAAGATTTGTAAGCCCCTAAGTCAGACCCGCGAGACCGTAACAGGGCCCCCTGACCAAGTGTGTGTCGATTTATCTGAGGATGAGGGACGGCTTTCAAACCCTGTCAAACGACGTCTAACTGAAGGAGAAATTGTTCAACTCGTAGAGGATTATGTGAGTGGGCATTCCGTCAACGAAGTTGCCCGCCCACATGGAATCCATCGAACAACTGTCATGAATCGTCTTGAATCGCGCGGAGTTCAACGTCGACGGATTCTGCGGAAGCTTTCTTCTATCGATGTTGTCAGCGCTGCTCGACTCTACGCGAATGGATCCTCGCTCGCAGTTGTGGCGAAGGAGTTTGGCGTGAGCCAAAAAACCATCACTAGCGAGTTCCGCGCCGCTGGTATTCGCATTAGACCTCGGCGAGGGTGGGCCGAACGCGTTGGACCTTAGCGGACAGCTTTCAAACCTTTCTGAGTGGCTTGCCGGACTTACCGAATAGTTCGACCACTGTCGTCTACAGAGAATTGGTGGAGGTGTTAGGAACGTGCTCCAATCCCCTAGCTGGAGACTGGACTGGGAGTGGATCCCACACCTATCGCGAATTAACGCGAAACACAGCGTGCAGGGGCGCGATCCGCTCGAAGTCTTCTATGGGAGCCCGCCAGTTGACTGAGAAGTGAGATCGTGCTGACCATGCAAAGACGAGGTATCGCTTCAGGATCGGTGCACGTTCGGATGCGGGAACCTCCACGAGAGACACATTGCGCCAACGACCGTGAAGGAGTCGGGCGTGGCCATTAGCCGCTCGTACATTCTCCACCCAGTTGCACTTGCCTTCGAGCATCGACGCGACGTACCAGACTCCGTGGAAACGGATAATGGCTAGCGGAAGATCAACGATGTTTCCACTGTTGCGTCCTCGTACCTGGAGCACCGCCGCGATCGGCAAGAGCCGGGGCTGCGGCCCGTGGATGAATCGGTGATGAATCGCCTTTGCTTTCTCAGTTGGGTGACTGCCTGCGTACAGCGCTCGCCGCTTGTCACTCCGCGATCTCTTGGACATTTCGTTCCTGCTTCAACGGTCAGTTGATACCGACCAAGCATGACAGAACTTCCACAGAGGGCCATCGACTTCGAAAACAGAAGAATAATGGCTGGACAGAAGGAAGTTGCTCGCAAACGCAATCGTCGCCAACATGCATCCTTCGACTAGGACTTTCGTTACCTCTTTCAAAGCAAATCTTGACCAGAGACAATGTGGTGATCTTCACAACACCCGTGGACCTTGAGTCATACAATAAGAGCCGCTTGTTCACGGTTGCCGGACCCCCGTGAACTGAGTCAATAGTAAATCGAGTCCAGTTACTTCAAAATGGAGCGGGGAGGAAGCATGGAACAACGGCGCCACGCCGCGAACAGGTAATCCGAAGGCGCTGAAGAGGGTTGTCGGGGCCTAGGTTAGAGCGTCGACACAGGACCCGAGCGCTCCAGCGAGTCTCGACCGCGCAAGATCGGACAGCTTGCCGAGCATCCGTTCTTCCACCGCATTGACAGCATCCGCCGCCTCTCCCAAAGTGCTGCGACCACTCTCAGTGAGTTCGGCCTGGAGGACGCGTCGGTGCTGGGGATGCGTACGTCTCACCAGGAGCTTGCGGTTCTCAGGTTCCTTAAACACTGCCTGCATACTTTGTGGCGTGACGAACGTTCGACGAGCCATAGCTATGTGTTCCGGCCCTTTCGGTGCCATGGCTTCTGCAGCCATCGCACTGGAACCTGTCACGACAATGAATGTTGCGAGGACTAGCACTGCGACAAATCGCCTGATGAGAACAGTTTCGTGCGTTGCGTACCTACGATTTCAATTTGCAGTTCCCAATAGACATAATTCGTTGATCACTAATTGGCGATGGGCGAAAACCCGGAGACTTCAAGAGCATCAAGGAAAGTATGGCGGCCGCGAGCACGAGGAAGTAGCCCGACGAGAACCATTGAAGATTCGACTCCGTCGTCTTCAGCGCTTTGGAGAGGGTGGGCAATGCGACGCTCAGTACAGTGCCGTCAACGCCGACCGCCAGCACGGCGAGACCCAAGGCGACGAGCGCCCACCACCTTCGTGTCCCGGGCACCGCGACGGGTGCCAGTGCGTCGTCGCGGACTGTCGTCATGGCGTGGCTCCTCCCGCTCTGGAGGCGACGAGCCTGTGCAGGACGACCCACGAAGTAATCTGCTCGATCCGTGAGTCGGTTCGCACAGTTGCGCTCGGCCACGAGTTCGTCATCATCATTGATTGTCGAATACCTTATCGAGCCAGTCGAACATCACACGGTGCTTCAAACCGAAGTTATCGAGCTGGCGGTAGAAGTATCCATCTTCGGATGTGAATGCGTGCAGATCTGTGGTCTCATTCGCGATGGTCGCAATGGCATCGCGAGCCTGCTGAAGAAGTTCGGGATAATCGTGCGCGTCGTTGAGGCCGAGCGTCGGGCAGGTGATCGTGCTCGTATCCACCTTCATTTTTTTTATGGCTTCAGGACTGGTGAGGCCCCAGATCAGAGGAATAAGCGTTCCGGCGTTCGACACCAACGATTCAGTGTCCCCGGCTCCAGAAAGTACGTGCTTAAGGAATAGTGGCGCAATCGGCTCCATGTCTGAGACCAGCGGATCGACCACGCACGCGGCGATGCGGTGTTCGTGCGCTACGGCGCGGGTCATCATGTATCCGCCACCCTCGCCGCCCCCATAGGCCGCGATCCGCGAGGCATCGACGTCACTGCGGGCACACAAGTAGTCGATCACCGCTCCCACTGGCACTTCGGTGTCATACCGGAACGCGAGGCCATTGAAAGAGTTCAAACCAACACCTGGCAGGTCGACCAGCAACGCGTTGTAACCGCGCTCAAGCGCCGGAGGTCCAACCCAGTAGTAGAGCTCCTCACTCGCGTTATCGCCAATGATGATCGTTGGTCGCCTTTGCCCGCTCGCATCGGGCCGGAGGAAGTACCCCGGGAGGACGGTCCCTTCATAAGGGATTTCGACAACCTCGATACGAGGATCGCTCAGGGCCGCGAATCGCTGGAACAGCGTGCGCGACTTCTCAATCGTGGCCCGGTAGTCCGGATTGGAAGCCCGTATTGACCACGCGACGTTGCGTTGGTAGGTGACGGCGCGCAGGTAGGACTCGCGGGCGCTAACTCGATGGCTCTTACTCTCGGCACTTCTCGCAAGCCCCTCAACTCGTTCCGCGAGAGCACTCCACGCCTCTCGCCAACTCTCGACGTCTCCCTCTCGGATCTGGGCCGCAGCCAAGTAGCACTCACCAATCTCGGATCCTTTGAAGCCGTGCAGTGCCAGTGTGTGTAGAAATGCCATGTCCGTGAATGGGTCTTTGAAGTAGAGACTCTTTCCTACACCAGTATTTCCCTTGGTTTGTTCGGTATGGGTCACAGTTCCTCGTTCCAGTTCTTTGTTCTCAATCACCTGATCGACTTCATCAAACTCGCAACATCTGTGTACTCATGGATGCGGTAAATCTTGCGTTGGACATTTATCTGATACACCATGCAGACGGGAGCTCTGTAAGAGTGCCCGACGAGAGAGCTGGGCTCAACAGAGAACTGCCAATCAGAGTTCACGGCGAAGTCCACGATTCCAGTAGCCACCGTGCCTTCATTGACGAACTCGAAGACTCCCCATTCTGAGGTCGCGACATCGAAGGTGATTGTCGGTGGGCGGGTTCGATCAAAGGCTCCGGCGCCGCGCCCCATCGCTTTTAGGACAGCCGGTTTCCCTCGTGAGACCTCCATGGTGGGCATCATCACGTACTCGCACGCGTCGTCGATCAGTTCCGCTGCGGCGTCGAAATCACCGTTCAGCGCCGCGTCGTAGAGGGACCAGAAGAGGGTGACGTCGCTCACGACGTAGGTCGTGACGGCGCGGCCAGCACGTTGTCCAGCCAGTCAAAGACCACTTGGTGCAGCCTGGACATCACCCCTTCTTGGCAGTGTTCACCGCCCCCTTCTGCCGCGGGAAAATTGTGATAAGTCTTCTTGCAGCGAAGAGTCTCATAGAGTTGGGACGCGCGCCCGGGGTCATTCTCGCCGTCGAGGACGAGGGTGGGGCAGGTGATCTGCGGGGGGTAGCCTTCGAGCATGTAGGGGGCGAAGGCGCGGAGGGTATCCGCGGGGCTGTCTTTTCCAAAGACCCACATACCCCACGAGAAGGCCGGGCCGAAAGTATTGGTTCTGGAGGTCATGATCTCTTTGATCAAATCATTTGCCTCCGCATCGCTTTTGTCGAGACCGTCGCCGACGAGCTTCATGATCTCGGGCCCGACCATGAAGTGCGCCGCGTCGGCGAATGAATAGAGCCCGTCGTACGCGATGAGGGCGGCCACGCGGTGCTCGGCGGCAGCGGCCCGCGGCGCAAGTAGTCCACCGAAGCTCATCCCCATGAGAGCGATCCGGTTGGGGTCCACGTCCGGGCGCGTCAAGAGCCAATCGACGGCCGGGGTGATGACGGCCTCCCAGTCCGGGCGAAAGAGCAATTTCTGGTCGCGAAGGGCGCTGCCTTGTCCGGGGCCGGCAAAGGCGAGCACGTGGTAGCCACGTCGGGCGGCCGCGGCGCCGCCGGCGAAGTACAGTTCTTCCTCGGTGCTGTCGAAGCCTCCGTGGAAGAGAAGGATCGGCCGGGGACCGTCCGGTTCGCCACCACTCGGATTCGCCGTCCCGAGATCTGCTGGAATCCACCAGCCGGGCAGCGTGGTGTCCTCGTAGGGAAACTTCACCTGCGTCGGCGCGGGGATCATCAGTTGCGCGGCGGAAGCGAAGCTGTCGACCGAGAGCTGTCCTACTTCGCGAACTTCGGGGTCATTCGACGAATCGACGCGCAGGTAGAACGCGCAGAGCCGGTAGTAGTTGCTCGCTCGCAGGTAGGACTCGCGGGCGCTGACGCGGTGGTTTTCGGCGGCGCTGCGATCGGCGTCGGCGTGTATTCGGTCGGCGAGCGCGCGCCACTCGGCGTACCAGGCGGTCTCGTCGCCGTCGGGTATCCGGCTCGCCGTGCTCGTGACTTCGCCGATATCGGCTCCGCCGTATGGGGCGTAGGCAAGTGCCCGAAGGGTCTCGAAAGAGAAGGACTCGTCGTGGAACAGCGCCAAAGTGGACGACGCAGGTTTGGTCGATACTGTCGATAATGTCATGGCTCTCCCGTAGCTAAGGAGGCGCACGTGCCGTGCTGGTGACGAAGCCGTTAGCGGCCGTCCAGCCCGGAACAGGCGTCTCGTGAATCAAACTGCCAAGCCAGCGCCACCAGGGTTCAGAGCAACGTTCCCGGATGCCTCTCACGGTCTCGGCAGATTCCAACACGGCTACGGGACTACTCGTCGTGTCACGCATGATTTTACATCAGGAACATTTGCACTTCAACGAAAGTTGAGGCACTTCAAAGTTCCCGCCCGCAGTTCGAAGGTCACCGACCTTCGATCAACTCAGCGCTCGGTCATCCCAGCTGCGCTGCGCCACTTTGACCCGGTCGGCGTTGTCATCAACCCACCGCCCGAGTGCGGCCAGAGGCTCCTCGAGCGATCGACCGAGCTCGGTGAGTTCGTAGAGTTGTGCTCTGTCAATTCGGGCAGAATCGAGCGACCTCCCGATAAGACCGTCACGCTCTGCGCGTCGCAAGGTATCGGTGAGGACTTTGTGGGAGATGCCCTCAAGTGCGGCGTGGAGGTCTTGGTAACGGCGACCCCCAGGCCCCAGCTCGGTCAGCATCATCAAAGTCCAGCGCCCTCCGATCAGCCCCACGAACGCAGAAGCTTGCTTCCCGTAAACATTCATATGGACAATCGATCAGAACTGATGCGGTTGGTCACGGTATTGATCACATTGACCGAAGGGACGAAACAGTCCACGCCACCGAGGTGCGCTGGAATTGAGGAACTTTCCGGATCGAAGGGCGGCGGACAGGTCATTACCGTCTCCCTAGGTGACGTAATCTGTGACAGTCGATGCGATTGCACTTCAGGTGGCGTATGGATAATGCAGGTTCAACGCCATTCTCGTGGCCTCCAAAGCAACACAGCGGCGACGCGGAAGTCCCATTCAGCCGCACGACGACCTCTCCTAACGCGAATCCTCTCGCTTTAGCATACCCTGACGAGTCATTAACCCAGGAATTGTCGCTGTAACTTACCGATATGGCCAATGACAATTATCCTCCGCGGGCTCGCCGGACCGGCGGCCGGAGCGCCCGGGTGCATGCAGCCGTGCTAGCGGCCGCGATCGAGGTCCTGTTCGAGGATGGATTCGACGCGCTCTCGATCAGGGGGGTTGCCGAACGTGCCGGAGTCCACGAATCGTCGATCTACCGGCATTGGGGGACCAAGGCCGACCTCGTCCTCGACGCCCTGCTTAGCCGGCTGGGACAGGAGGTTCCGACTCCGGACACCGGCTCCCTTCGGGGAGATTTGCTCGCCGCGCTCCGCGCGGTCATGGCGTTCCTAACCACCCCACTCGGGGAAAATTTAGTCCGTATGGCGTTGAGACACGATCTACCGAACCTGGACGCAGTGCGTGACGATTATTGGAACCATCGCTTCACGCTGACATCAGCCATCCTTGATCGAGCTGAGGAGCGTGGTGAGTTGCGTTCAGGCGTAAATCGCTTCCTTGCGATTGAGACGTTGATCGGTCCGCTGTATTTTCGATTCCTGTTGACATCTGAGCCCTTGGATGACGGCGTCCTCGAGGCCGTGGTCGATTTGGTATTGACCGGAATAGCCTCCGAACAATGGGACTCTCATCGGTCTAATTGACAGTTTTGTTCCTAGGCCCACCTGATGAACCATGTCCTATTAGTGGAGCATTTTGTGGGCAAGGACGGCGCCGTGGACAATGAATTTCAAAATCCAAATCGTCTCAGCGACCTTTGTGGGCGCATCGGATTCTGGTTGGATTCTGGTGGGGAGTGGGCGCTTGTAAAGACTCGCCACCCGTGTCACGTTATGGCTCCGGGACCTATGCGACATCTTTCCTCCTTGGCTTGCCGTTTGGTTGAGCGAAAGCGCTGAACTCCTTGGACTTGTCGTGGCGTGATTGGAGCGTTCGAATGAGCACGTCGTCGACGGTGATCTGCACTGTGTCGCCCACGATTCGCACTCCGGCCAGTCGTCCGCGATAAGCGTTGCCGACGCGGAAGTTGGTGCCGGCGAAACTGACTGCGCCGGTCGGATCGACCTTGCGGAGCACCTCGTCCCCTTTGGTGGGAGCCTTGGCTCGCGGTTGGGCCGAGAAGGCGACGTCGTCGTCAACGAGGTGGCGCCGGGCGTGGGTGGCGATCAACACTTCGCGGTGGTGCACGTAGAGCAGTCCGTCGTCGCTCGTGACCTGGACCCGCTCGCCGCTGTAGACGCGGCCGACGTGATAGCGAAAGGTCAGCACCGACACGCGGCCCTTCTCGTCGACCACGCGGGTCAGACTCTTTCGGGTAGGGATGACGCTCTCGTGTTCGACGTCGCCGTCGATGATGTCGACGTCGCGAGCGCGCGCGAGTTCGAAGCGACGCATCGGCACGGTGTCACCGAGGGACTGATGCTCGCGTTCGGTGTTGTAGAGATGCACCCACTTGTCGAGCGCCACCTGGGTCTCTTCGATGGTGTCAAAAAGGTTCTCGGCGAAGAACTCGTAGCGCATCGTGCGATGCAGGCGCTCGACCTTTCCGGTCGTCGTTGGTGAATAGGGTGCGGTCAAGCGGTGCTTGACGGCGTTGTTGAGACAGATCCGGTCAAAGAGCACCTTGGCCGTTTTGGCCCCCGTGGAGGCGAAACGACCGGTGAAGACCTTGCCGTTATCAGTGAGAATCTCCTCCGGCGCGCCGTAACGCTGGAGGGCGAGCAGGAGCGCGTCACAGACCGGCCGGGCCGTCGCGCGTTCGACCAATTGGGCACTGACGCAGAACCGGCTGTGGTCATCGATGCCGGTCACGCAGCTGATCTGGGTGCCGTCGGTCAAGTAGATCCGTCCGACCACGTCCATCTGCCAGAGCTCCATCGAGCGTGACCGCTCCCAACGTTTGTAGTCCTGGACCCGTCGGCGGCGTGGCGCGGGCACGATCAGTTGGTGACGGACCAGGGCGCGATAGATCGCCGAACGACTCGGCGCACGTTCACCGAATTCGTTCACCAACTTCGTGCGCAAGGTCCGCGGTCCCCACCCCGTGTGCTGTCGGCGCATCATCACGAGTCGCGCTTCGATCTTCGGGTCCGTCTGGTTCGGACTCGAGTCCGGTCGCGACGAACGATCGGCCAGGGCCTCGAGTCCACCGTTGGCGTAACGAGTGAGCCAGCGGTGCAGGGTCCTTCGATCGACGCCGTAGTGCTTGGCGACTTCAGTAATCGTGGCTCCTGAATCGAGCACCTCGCGAACCGCTTGATAGCGCTGCTCAACCATTGATAGCTCCACCAACATTGCTGCCT
>PKZO01000086.1 GCA_003133125.1 Acidimicrobiaceae bacterium
TCCCGGCTTCTTACGCGCCCGTCGCCTTGGCCACGATCTCCTTGGAGATCGCCTCGGGAACTTCTGCGTAGGAATGGAACTGCATGGTGTACGTCGCGCGCCCTTGGGTGCGAGAACGCAGGTCAGTAGCGTAGCCGAACATGTCAGCCAGTGGCACAAGTGCCCTAATTGCTTGACTATTGCCCTTCTGCTCCATGCCCTCGACGCGTCCGCGACGCGCCGACAAGTCACCAATCACGTCGCCCATGTAGTCCTCGGGCGTCACCACCTCGACTGACATCATGGGCTCTAAGAGCACCGGACTCGCCAAACGCGCGGCCTTCTTCACCGCGATGGAACCAGCGATCTTGAACGCCATTTCCGAGGAGTCGACGTCGTGGTAGCTACCGTAGGTGAGTCGCACGCGCACGTCCACGACCGGGTAGCCCGCGAGCACGCCCGAGGTCAGCGCCTCGGTGATGCCCTGGTTGACCGGGTTGATGTACTCCTTGGGAATGGCACCACCAGTGATCTCGTCGAGGAACTCATAGCCGCCACCGGGGCCCGTGGGCTCGAGGGTGATCACGACGTGGCCGTACTGACCCTTACCACCGGTCTGGCGCACGTACTTCTCTTCGACCTTCTCGACCTTCTTGCGAACGGTCTCGCGGTAGGCCACCTGGGGCTTACCAACGTTGGCGTCCACGCTGAACTCGCGCAGCATGCGGTCTACGAGCACCTCGAGGTGCAGTTCGCCCATGCCCGAGATGACGGTCTGGCCCGTCTCCTCGTCGGTACGCACCCGAAACGTCGGGTCCTCTTCGGAAAGGGCGTAGAGGGCCTTGCTCAACTTCTCCTGGTCGGCCTTGGTCTTGGGTTCGACCGCGACGTGGATGACCGGCTCGGGGAACGTGAGCGTCTCGAGCTGGATGGGCTGGTCGACCGCCGAGAGGGTGTCGCCGGTCGTGACCTGCTTGAGGCCCACGGCAGCGACGATGTCACCGGTGCGGATGGTGTCGAGGTCGGCGCGGTTGTTCGCGTGCATCAACAACAGGCGTCCGAGACGCTCCTTTTTCATNNGAGAAGGGCTCGTCGTCGCTGGGCTTGCGCTCGATGACCTCTTCCTTACCGGGCTTGGTGCCCTGGGTGGGCGGAAGGTCGACCGGCGAGGGCAGGTAGTCCACGACCGCGTCGAGCATGGGCTGGACGCCCTTGTTCTTAAAGGCGCTGCCGTTGAGGATCGGCACGCAGTGGTTCTCTAAGGTGCCGCGACGAAGGGCCGCGTGAATGTCGTCGGTGGTGGGGGTCTCGTCACCGAGCACCTTTTCCATCAACGCGTCGTCAAAGCGGGTCAGCACGTCGAGCAACTTGGCGTGGTACTCCTCGGCCTGAGCCAGGTACTTCTCGGGGACCGGGATGACCTCGAGCTGCTCGCCCTTGTCGTCGTGGTAGATCGTCGCGTTCATCGCGACGACGTCGATGATGCCCAGGTAGTCGCCCTCGGCGCCGATGGGCAGTTGGATCACGGCCGCCGTGCAGTCGAGGCGGTCCTCGATCATCTCCACGCAGCGAAAGAAGTCCGCGCCGACACGGTCCATCTTGTTCACGAAGCAGATGCGCGGGACGTGGTACTTGTTCGCCTGGCGCCAGACCGTCTCGGTCTGGGGCTCGACGCCCGCCACCGCGTCGAACACCGCGACCGCGCCGTCGAGCACGCGCAGCGAGCGCTCCACTTCGACGGTGAAGTCGACGTGGCCCGGGGTGTCGATGATATTGATGCGGTTGCCCTTCCAGTAACAAGTGGTCGCCGCCGAGGTGATGGTGATACCACGCTCTTGCTCTTGGACCATCCAGTCCATGGTGGCGGCGCCTTCGTGGACCTCACCGATCTTGTAGTTCTTTCCCGTGTAGAACAGGATGCGTTCGGTCGTCGTGGTCTTGCCGGCGTCGATGTGGGCCATGATGCCAATGTTGCGAACCTTGTCGAGGGGGTATTCGCGTGCGGTCATTTCTAAACTTTCTTTGATTACCAGCGGTAGTGCGCGAAGGCCTTGTTGGACTCGGCCATCTTGGCCATGTCCTCGCGGCGTTTCACGGCGGCGCCAACACCATTGCTGGCNNGCACGACGGGGACGGACTTCCATGGGGACCTGGTAAGTGGTGCCACCCACGCGGCGACTCTTTACTTCGAGTTCGGGCCGCACGTTCTCCAAGGCCCGCTTCAGGGTCGCCACGGGGTCACTGCTCGTCTTTTGCTCGACGAGCTCGAGCGCGGTGTAGACAATGCGCTCGGCGATGGTGCGCTTGCCGCGCTCGAGGATCTTGTTGGTCAACTGGGTCACCAGGACCGATTTGTAGATGGGGTCGGTCGGGACTTCACGACGGACGGCGGGACCTTTGCGGGGCATTAGCTTTCCTTCTTCGCGCCGTAGCGGCTACGGGCTTGTTTGCGGTCGCGCACGCCCGAGGTGTCCAGGGCGCCGCGGATGATCTTGTAACGAACACCGGGCAGGTCCTTCACACGTCCGCCACGCACGAGCACGATCGAGTGTTCCTGGAGGTTGTGACCGACGCCCGGGATGTAGGCCGTGATCTCCACGCCCGAGGTGAGACGCACGCGCGCCACCTTGCGAAGCGCCGAGTTCGGCTTCTTGGGCGTGACCGTGTGGACGCGGGTGCACACACCACGACGCTGCGGGGCCCCCTTCAGGGCCGGCGTCTTGGTCTTGGATACTTTGTCCTGTCGACCCTTTCGGACCAACTGTGCAATTGTGGGCACGCGGAACCTCTTCTAGTTGTACTTCGGCTGGAGCGTGCAAGAACTGCGCACGCGGACTTTCTATCCTAGGACACTTTTGCTTCCAACGGCAAGCCCGAGCGGGCCCGGGGTCAGGCTCTAAAGAGCCTGACCGCCGAGCTCGTCCTCGGGCCGTACGTCGTCGTTCTCGGGCAGGGCTGACTCGTCGTAGGTGGCGGTTCCGATGTTCTGGAAAGCCGACAGGTCAGCGCTGAAGGTGTCGTCGCCCGTGATCTCGCCCAAGAGGCTGGCGAGGTCGAGGTCGTCGTCGGACACCTGGGCCCAGGCGGGCAACAGCTCGGCGTCGGGCATGTCCAGGCGCAGTTCCTTCTTGTTGTAGTACTCAAGTCCGGAACCGGCCGGGATCAACTTGCCGATGATGATGTTCTCCTTCAGGCCCACCAGGTGGTCGCGCTTGCCCTCGATGGCGGCCTCGGTAAGCACACGGGTCGTCTCTTGGAACGACGCCGCGGACAGCCACGAATCGGTCGCGAGCGACGCCTTGGTGATACCCATCAACTGGGCGCGGCCGTCAGCCGCCTCCTTAGAGATCGCCTCGAGCTGGTCGTTGGTGTCGTTGAACAGCTTGACGTCGACCATCGCACCGGGCAGCCACGGGGACTCTCCGGCGTCGACGATCTGGACGCGACGGGTCATCTGGCGAACGATCAACTCGATGTGCTTGTCGTGGATCGACACGCCCTGGTCGCGATAGACGTTCTGGACCTCTTCGACCAGGTACTGCTGGGTCTCACGGGTTCCACGGAACTTCATCATCAACTTGGGGTCGAGCGGTCCGTCGTGCAGGGGCATGCCGACTTCGACCTCTTGGCCGTCCTCGACGAGCAGGTGGCGCGCGATCGAGATCGACTCCTCCTGGACCTCGCCCTCGTTGCTCACGACGGTGACTTTGCGCTCACGCCCGACCAGTTCGACGCGCACGACGCCCGAGTGCTCGGCGACCTTGGCGGCGCCCTTGGGGGTACGGGCTTCAAAGAGCTCGACCACGCGCGGCAGACCGTGGGTGATGTCGCTCTCGGTCACGCCACCGGAGTGGAACGTACGCATCGTGAGCTGGGTTCCCGGCTCGCCAATGGACTGGGCGGCGATCACGCCGACCGCCTCGCCCAACTCGACGAGCTTGTGGGTCGCGAGCGAGAGCCCGTAACACGCGGCGCACACGCCCTGGATGGCGTCACAGGTGAGCGTGGTGCGAACGCGCACGCGGTTCACCGCGGCGTCGTCGCGCAGACGGTCCACGTCGTCTTGGAGCAGCATCGTTCCCGCGGTGATCGTCGAACCATCTGACATGGCGACGTCCTCTGAAACAACGCGACCCCACAACTTGGTCTCGAGGTGCGCGCGAACCGCGCGGGTGTCCGCGGCGACGTGCTCGATCCACATGCCGCGCTGGGTGGCGCAGTCGAACTCCTTGACGATGAGCTCCTGGGCGACGTCGACGAGTCGACGGGTCAGGTAGCCCGAGTCCGCGGTGCGAAGCGCGGTGTCACCCAGGCCCTTACGGGTGCCGTGGGTCGAGATGAAGTACTCGAGCACCGACAGGCCCTCGCGGAACGAGGACTTGATCGGACGAGGGATCATCTCACCACGCGGGTTGGACACGAGGCCCTTCATCGCGGCGATCTGACGGATCTGCTGGCTGTTGCCGCGAGCACCCGAGTCCACCATCATGCGAATCGGGTTGTTGGCAATGGCGTTCATGGCGCGGTCGGTGGCGTCACCGACCTCCTTGTTCGCGTTGGTCCAGATCTCGATCTCCTGTTGGCGACGCTCGTCGTCGACGATGACACCTCGGCGGTAGTTGGTCTCGACCTTGGCGGCCTGCTCCTCGTACTTGTTGAGGATCTCCGCCTTCTCCGAGGTCGTGACGACGTCGTCGATCGAGATCGTCAGACCCGACTTGGTGGCGTAGCGAAAGCCCAGCGACTTGATGGCGTCGAGCGATTCGGCGACCTCTTGACGACTGAAGCCACCCGAGATCTCCTCGACGATGACCCCGATGGGCAGTGCGTTCTTGCCAATCAGTTCATTGACGTAGCGGAACCCGAAGGGCAGCGCCTCGTTGAAGAAGACGCGCCCGGGCGTCGTGAGCAGTGAACGGCTCGCGCCCTTTACCTCGATGCCCGAGGCCTCGAGGCGTGCGTCGAGCGACGATCCCTCGAGGGGCCGGATGTCGATCGTCGTGCGAAGACCAATGGTCTTGTCCTCGAGCGCGTTCTCGATCTCGTAGACGTGGCGGAACACGAAGGGGTGCTCCACCTGCTCGTCGGCGGGCAGGGTCAGGTAGTACGCACCAAAGACCATGTCCTGGGCGGGCTCGGTGATGGGTCGTCCGGTGGCGGGCGTGAAGATGTTGTTGGTCGACAGCATCAAGATGCGCGCTTCGGCCTGGGCCTCGGCGGACAACGGTACGTGCACGGCCATCTGGTCACCGTCGAAGTCGGCGTTGAACGCCTTGCAGACGAGCGGGTGGATCTGGATGGCCTTGCCGTCCACGAGCACCGGCTCGAAGGCCTGGATGCCCAAACGGTGCAAGGTCGGGGCGCGGTTAAGCAGCACGGGGTGCTCGCGAATGACCTCTTCGAGCACGTCCCAGACAATGGCCTTGCGACGTTCGACCATGCGCTTGGCGCTCTTGATGTTCTGGGCCATCTGGGTCTCGATGAGCCGCTTCATGACGAAGGGCTTGAAGAGCTCGAGGGCCATCATCTTGGGCAGACCGCACTGGTGCAACTTCAACTGGGGACCGACCACGATGACCGAACGGCCCGAGTAGTCGACGCGCTTGCCGAGCAGGTTCTGACGGAACCGGCCCTGCTTACCCTTCAACATGTCCGAGAGACTCTTGAGCGGTCGCCCACTCTGTCCGGCGACCGGACGTCCACGACGACCGTTGTCGAACAGGGCGTCGACGGCCTCTTGGAGCATGCGCTTCTCGTTGTTGACGATGATGTC
>PKZO01000057.1 GCA_003133125.1 Acidimicrobiaceae bacterium
GATCTCGGTCGCCATGCCGAAGAACGGCAGGGCGAGGATATAGACCTCGGGATGGCCCCAGAACCAGAAGATGTGCTGCCAAAGCACCGGGACACCACCTCCTTGGACTGAGAAGATATGGGTGCCGAAATGGCGGTCGCAGTAGAGCATGATCAAACCGGCCGTGAGTACCGGGAACGCGAGCAGGATCAGGATCGCGGTNNAAGATCGCCGAGAAGCCCGTGAGCAGCAGACCACCAATCCACAAGTCCGCGCCCGCGCCGGGCGTGTTGATCGAGTTCGAGAGCGGCGCGTAGGCGACCCAACCGAAGTTGGCGGCACCTCCGGCGGTGAAGAAGCCCGACAACATCGTGATCGCGCCGGTCAAGTAGAGCCAGTACGACAGCGCGTTCAAGCGAGGAAAGGCCATGTCGGGTGCGCCGATCTGGATGGGCACCATGATGTTGGCGAGTGCGCCAAAGGCGAAGGGTCCCGCAAAAAGGTAGATCATGACCGAACCGTGCATGGTGAACAGTTCGTTGTACTGGGCGAGCGAGACGAGCGTGCCGTTGGGTGTGGCGAGTTGGGCGCGGATGATCTCGGCGAAGGCGCCGCCGATCACGAGCATGATCACCGACGTGATCGTGTAGGACAGGCCAATCACCTTGTGGTCGGTGGTGGTCAACCACTTGAGCACGCCCGTTGGACCGTGGTGCTCGTCGTGGCCGTGTTCTTCGACCAGGTCGTGGACCGGGGGAACGGGGGGTAGTTTGACTGGCGGATCGAGTAGGTCGGTCATCTCGTTATCTCCCGAACTTCGTGGTTGAGCCCTTGGTGGGGACGACGGAGGAGGTCTGCTGGTAGGTCGTCTTGGCGGCCGCTTTCGCGGCCGCTTCGTCGGCGGGGTTGTTGAACGAGGCGATCCAGGTGGCGTACTGACTCTGGGAGACCACTTTTACGCGAAACCACATGAGGGCGTGGTAGAGCCCGCACAGTTGGGTGCACTGACCGAAGTAGGTGCCAGTTTTCTCGGCGTAGAAGGTGAACTCGTTCTTCACGCCAGGTAGTGCGTAACGAGAGAAGTTGAACGCCTCCACGTAAAAGCCGTGAATGACGTCAGAGGACGTGAGGTTGAAGTGCACGTTCTCTCCAACGGGCATGACCATCTCGGGCTCTTGGGTGGTCTGGCCGTAGACGAAGGCGTTGGTACCGGGGTACGTGAACTTCCAGCCCCACTGGAACGCGTTCACGTTGATCGTGACCTTGGTGGCGGGGTTCGCCGTCTCCTTGTTCTCTACGACCAACGTGGCGGCGAAGAGACCAACAATGATCAGGAGCGGAACGATGACGTAGGCCATTTCGAGCGGGATGTGGTACTGGCTCTGCTTGGGGATGTTGTCACCCTTGCGCCGGTAGCGCAGCACCGCGTAAAGGATGAGTAGACAGACAAAGCCGCCGATGACGACCGCCCCAATCGAGAACCACTGCCAGAGGTGAAAGACGGACCTTGAGCTGGTCGTTGCACCTGGACTCGCGCCAAAGGAAGGCACCGTGCAACCCGACAGGGCGAGGGCGGCCAAGGGGAGTGCAACGGCACGTCGCAGACGGCGCCACCGGCGCGCACGGACCGTTGCACCCTGTGGGGGCAGGGCGGGTGTTTGCACATCACGACACTACTCAGTTTTACAAGTCGCAGACCTCACATAATTGTGAAACCCCTTATCCCCGTTGGCGATAGCGGACCCTAGTGCTGGTCGCCGACGCTCTCGCGAGCCGCCCAGTTAAAGACGCCCTTAGCCATTGTCGAAGTGGCCCGCTCGGCGCGATCTGTAAAGATGCGTTGACGCGCGGCGGCGATGCCCGGATCCTCGGGTGCCGCGAGCCAAGCCATTTCTATTAGATGTCCGGCGAGACGCTCGTCCTCGGGCGAACGGCTCTGCATGAGTGAGAGCGCTCGATCGGCGAGGCGACCAGGACCGCCCGAGAGCTCGGCTATTTCTAGGGCGATGCGCCGGTCGTTCGCTGGCTTTAACGTCGCGGGATTGCCGTCCCACCATCCGCCGTAGAGGCGCCAGATGTTGTGCACGATGAACTCCGGCTCGTCGTAGACGGGTTGGAGGAATGGCCGGTCCGCCAGGTGCGCGGGGATCACTACTGCACTGATCACGTCGCTCAGTCGCGCACCCGCGTTCATCAGCGCGAGCGTCTGGTCGACGATGCTCTCGAGGAATTCGGCGGTCTCGCTGAGGGCCTGGTGGATGCGCTTGGAACCAATGATGGGCATGCCGTGACCCGGCAAGAGGAACTGCGCGTCGAGTTCGGCCATCGAGCGAAGCGCCTGGGCCCATTCGCGCGGATAGCGCTGGACCTTTTGGGGATTGCCGGCGTTAGGACTCGACCAGACGAACAGGTCCCCGGTGCAGAGCACCTTCTTCTCGGGCACCCACGTGACGGTCGCGTCGTCGGTCTCGCCCTTCTCGTGGTGCAAGTGCACTTCGAGTGATCCGACGTTGAGACGGTGGTCGTGGACGTAGGTCTCGTCGGGGTAACGGTAGGTCGTGGGCCAGACGAGGTTCGCCAGGCCGAACTGGCGTCGGTTCACCGTCTGGTTGTAGCCCGCGGTCAGCACGTACCGGTCGAATCGTCGAGGCAGGT